>JACCTS010000473.1 GCA_013812245.1 Rubrobacter sp. | reverse complement strand
TTTCTCGGCCTCCCCTACGACGACGCCATGCTCGACTTCCACGAGGGCAAGACGAAGACGCATCCGAGCCTCAGCGCGAAAAAGGCGTGGTTGCCCGTGACCTCCGGCCTCCGTGACTGGCGCACGGAGATGGAGATCGGGGACGTGGAGCGCTTCGAGGCAGCAGCCGGAGACCTGCTCGACGAGCTGGGTTACGGGCGCGCCTTCCCGCGCCCGGCGGCTCCTCGCGCCATCGAGCACTCCTCCAAGATACGCGCCGTCCTCACGGATCAAGGCAGCATCTGACACGGAATCCGGGTGATCACCTCGCGGCTCGTCTTGTTCGGGAGATCGGGAGTCGGGAAAACGGTGCGACTCCCCATCCCCGAAGCGAGCTTCGAGCGAAACGCCTCCCGACTCCCATGCACCGTAACCTTTCACCCAGACTCCGCATCAATGCAGGAAATGCCGTCGGCCCGTGAAGACCATCGCCACGCCGTGCCGGTTCGCGGCCTCGATGACTTCCGCGTCGCGCCTGGAGCCGCCTGGCTGTATGACGGCCGTGACGCCAGCCTCGGCGAGAGCCTCCACGCCGTCGGCGAAAGGGAAGAAGGCGTCGCTGGCCGCGACCGCGCCCCGGACGCGCTCGCCTGCTTTCTTCACCGCTATCTCCGAGGAGTCCACCCGGCTCATCTGGCCCGCCCCGATACCGACCGTGGCGCCGTCCCGTGCGAGCACGATGGCGTTGCTCTTCACGCTCCGCGCGACCCGCCAGGCAAAGAGCAGCCCGGACGTCTGATCCCGAGAAGAACGCTTCTCCGTGACGATCCGGTACTCGGCGTCGTCTTCGGCGCGATCACCGTCCTGGAGCAGGAGCCCCCCGGTTACGTGCCTGGCGGAGAGCTTCGACTGTTCCAGGGGACCGGCCTGGAGCAGGACCATGTTCAGCTTCGACGCGAAGACTTCCCTGGCCTCTGGCGAGAACTCCGGGGCGATGAGGACTTCGGTGAAGACCTGTGAGATCTCCCACGCCAGCTCCCCATCAACCGCGCTGCTCAGGGCCACAACGCCCCCGAAGGCGGAGAGCGGGTCCGAGGCGAGGGCTTTGGCGTAGGCTTCGGCAAGGGTCTCCGCCACCGCCACGCCGCAAGGGTTAGCGTGCTTGAAGATCACCGCTGCCGGACGGTCCTCGGAACCCATCAGGTCGGCGAGGAGCGCGCGGGCCGTGTCCAGGTCGCCCAGGTTGTTGAAGGAGAGGTTCTTCCCCTGCAACTTCTCCACGCCGGAGAGTAAGTGATCCTCGCCTCTACGAGCGTAGTACGCCGCCCGCTGATGTGGATTCTCGCCGTAGCGTAAAGCAAGCGACTTCTCGTAGAGCAGCGTGAAGTTTTTCGGGAAGTCTCCGTCGTCCAAGCCTCCGTCCGCTTTCCCGTTCTCCATCCACTCCGCGATGGCGGCGTCGTATTCTGCGGTGCGCTGAAAGGCGGCGAGGGCGAGATGGCGGCGAGTTTCATCCGACAGAGTACCCGAGGCTCGCAGTTCGCCGAGCACGGCCCCGTACTCGGATGGGTCGGTTACAACACCAACATGAGCGTGGTTCTTCGCCGCCGCCCGCACCATCGCCGGGCCTCCGACGTCGATCATCTCGATGGAAGGTTCGGAGTCAAACGGATACAGGTTGCCAACGACGAGGTCTATGGGCTCGATGCCGTACCGGTCGAGGTCGTCCAGATGCTCGGGAACATCCCGGTCGGCCAGGATGCCGCCGTGGACCTTCGGATGAAGCGTAACCACCCTGTGGCCGAGGATCGCCGGGAAGCCGGTGAAGTCCGCAGTCTCGGTAACAGCGAGCCCGGCGTCGCGCAGAGCCGCCGCAGTACCGCCGCTCGAGAGCAGGTCCCATCCCAACCCGGCTAGCTCCCTCGCAAACTCGACAACGCCGCTCTTGTCGTAGACGGAGAGGAGAGCCCGGCGCTTCATGCCTTCACCCAAAAGTGGTCAGCGACCGCCCCGACAAGCAACCGGTGCTCTACCGGGCGCAGCCGCTTCATGAGCGTCTGTTCGGTATCTCCGGGCAGAATCCGCACAGCCTCCTGCGCTACTATCGGCCCGGCGTCCACCTCCTCGACCATGTAATGCACCGTCACCCCCGTCTCTTCGACTCCAGATTCGAGCGCCCGCTCGACCGCCCCCAACCCCCTGAACTCAGGCAGCAGCGAGGGATGAAGGTTGATCACCGCCGGGAACCGCTCCAGAAATACCGGAGATAGCACCCGCATGTACCCTGCCCCGACAACGAGCCCCACATCATGGGCGGCGACCCTCTCCGCCAACTCTCGGTCGAAATCCTCCCGCGACTCGAAGCCCGCCGGGTCCACATGTTCGACCGGAACCCTGCGCCTGCGAGCCCGCTCGAACGCGAGGGCGTCCTTCCTGTCCCCGGCGACAACCGCGACGTTCCGCGGGTATGCGTCCAGCAACGCCTGCATGTTCGTCCCCGACCCAGAGGCGAGGACGGCGAACCGCGAGCCATCGGGCAGCTTCTCAGGCAAACCGGACGCCCTCTTCCCCGACGGCCTCACCGATGCGCCAGGCTTCACATTTCATCTCGCGCAATATGCCGAGCGCCTGATCCACATCCGCGGCGGACACCACCACGCAGAAGCCCACGCCGAGGTTGAAGACCCGGCGCATCTCATCCTCCGGGATGTTTCCGAGACTCCGGATCATGGTGAACACTGCGGGCTCTTCCCACGAACTAGCATCCAGTCTCGCTCCGAGCCCGCCGGGCGAGCGCGGCAAGTTTCCCGGCAATCCCCCGCCCGTGATGTGCGCCATCCCACGCACCTCGACCGTCTCCCGAAGCGCTTCGATCTCCCGGACATAAGCCCGGTGCGGCTCCAGATACGCTTCACCGACCGTGCATTCGAGCGGTTCCGGCGTATCGGAGTACGAGATCCCCGCGTCCTCGATCACCTTCCGGGCCAGCGTGTAGCCGTTGGTGTGGAGTCCACTGGAAGGAAGCCCGATCACCGCGTCCCCGGCCCGGACTTCCTCGCCCGTGACAACCTCCGAGCGTTCGCACGCTCCCACGCAACAGCCCACGATCTCCATGTCCCCCTCGCCGTACATCCCTGGCATCTCAGCCGTCTCGCCACCGATCAGGGAGATCCCGAGTTCCTTACAAACCTCAGCCGCGCCCCGCACCACGACCGCCACGGCCTCCGGGTCCAGACGTCCGCTCGCCAGATAATCCAGGAAGAGCAACGGTCGCGCCCCTGTGGCGAGCACGTCGTTGGCGCAATGGTTCACGATGTCCGCGCCCAAAGTGTCGTATCGTCCCACCTCCCGCGCCACCACGGTCTTCGTGCCGACGCCGTCCATGGTGGAGGCGAGGACCGGATCTTCCATCCCCGACAACGCATAGAGCCCGGCGAAACCGCCCGTCCCACCGACGACCTCGGGGCCGTGTGTGGCCTCGACAGCGGATCTCATCAGGGCGGCGGCCCGGTCTCCACGCTCGATGGAGACGCCAGCGGCCTCGTAGCTGTGGCCGTCTTCAGGCAAGAACGCTCTTCTCGTAGAAGATACACTCGACTGGACCGATCATGCCGCGCCGTGTCTCCCGGTAGCCGTTCGCCTCGTACAGGTTCCGGGCGGCCCCGTGGCTTACGCCCGTATCCAGGTGCAACGTCGTGTAGCCCAGTCCGGCAGCGCGGCGGTGGAGTACATCAAGGATCTCCTGCCCGAAGTCTCTTCGCCGAAAGGTCGGTGCAACACGCATGCGCTTGACCTCGGCGCGCTCCGGCGAGGTCTTCACAAGCGCGCCCATCGCCACGACCTGTCCATCGCAAACGCCGACGAGGAATTCTCCATCACCTTTGAGGTACACGCCCTCGATATCGTGCAGGTCCAGATAGAATTCTGGATCCTCGATGAGGGTGCCCATCTCGCGCAATCCCGCTTCGTGCAGTCCAAGCACCGCCTCGTGATCTCCTCGCTCATAGCGGCGGATGTGCAGCTTCTCGCAGGCCACCGTCAACTGTTCTCCGTCGCGTCCGACTCGTCGAGACCGGCCACGCTCAACGCTTCAGAGAGGCTATCGTGGCGCACCACGCTCGCGATCAGCCCTTCACGAACGATGAAGACGGAAGCCACAGTCTGAATCAGGGTAGTCTCGCCGGTCTCCGTAGAAGTCCATGACGCATCCTGCTCCACGGCCACCGTCTCCGATGCGTGGAAGACCCGCCGGGGGACGAGACGGACACCCGCACGGTTCGCCCAGTCACGGAGCAACTGCGCTCCACGTCCGGCTCCACGAGGACCGCTCACCTCGACATCAGGGTGCGAAAGGTCCACCAGCCGGTCCACGTCTCCGCCGTTCAGGGCCTCGTGCCATTGGGCGACCGCGCGGACTTCGGGGGCGGTCCCGGCGAAGCCTCTATCCATCCCGCGTAGTAGCGTAGTGGGTGCGATTTTCCAGGGCGAACTTCTCCGAGACGCCGGCGGTCGGGTATTCGCCGTCGAAGCAGGCCCGGCAGAGATTCTTCTTCGGTTGTCCGGTCGCCCGGACCATCGCCTCGTTGGAGAGGTAGGCCAGCGACGTGGCCCCGATCTGGCGTTCTATCTCCTCGACAGCGTGCTGCGCTCCGACGAGCTGGTCCGGGCTGTCCATGTCTATGCCGTAGTAGCAGGGGCCGGTGATCGGGGGCGACGAGACCCGGAAGTGGACCTCGACCGCGCCCGCCTCGAAGAGCAGCTTCACCAGCTTGCGGCTGGTATTTCCGCGCACGATGGAGTCATCCACCACCACGACTCTCTTGCCTTCGATCACGCTGGGTAGGGGGTTCAGTTTCAGGCGCAGGCCGATCTGGCGCATCCCATCCGTCGGCTGGATGAAGGTCCGTCCGACGTAGCGGTTCTTGATGAGGCCCTCGCCGTACGGGATGCCGCTCCGCCGAGAATACCCGACTGCCGCCATCATCCCCGAGTCAGGCACAGGGATGACCACGTCGGCCTCGGCAGGGGCCTCCTCGGCCAGGAACTCACCCATCTTCTGGCGGGAGTCCCCGATCTCCTGCCCGTCGAAGCGGGAGTCCGGGCGGGCGAAGTACACGTACTCGAAGACGCACAAAGCCGTCCTGGGACTCTCGGCCTGGTAGCTCGTTACGCCTGCGTCGTCTATCACGACCACCTCGCCTGGTTTCACCACACGCAGGAACTTCGCCCCGATGATATCCAGCCCGCACGTCTCGCTGGAGACCGCGTATCCACCGTCCACCTCCCCGATACACAGCGGCCGGAAGCCGTGCGGGTCCCGGAACGCAACGAGTTTGTCGCGGAAGATCATGGCTACAGAGTAAGCTCCTTCGAGCCTGTGCATCGCCTCCCGAACCGCCTCGCCCACGGAGCGCCCTTTCTCCAACTCGCTCACCGCCGCCGCCGCGATGAACGTCGTGTCCGAGGTGGAGTTGAAGGAGAAACCCTCTTCGGATAGTTCAGCCCCGAGCCCGGCGGCGTTGACCAGGTTGCCGTTGTGTGCGACTGCCACGTTCACGTCGCCGCGCCCGTGGAACTCCGGCTGGGCGTTCTCCCAGGAGGCCGAGCCCGTGGTCGAGTACCGGACATGCCCGAGCGCAATGTGTCCGTCCTCGAGCGCCGCGAGCCGCGGCGGGTCGAAGACCTGGGAGACCAGTCCCATGTCCCGTACCGCCGTCGTGCGCGTCCCGTCGGAGACAGCGATACCGGCGGATTCCTGGCCCCGGTGCTGCAAGGCGTACAGGCCGAAATACGTCCGCTGCGCCAGCTCTCCCGCCAGCTCGCGGGAGTACAATCCGAAGACGCCGCACGCCTCCTTCGGCTTCCCGTCGGGGTCTCGGATATCCTCGCTCACAAAGCTCACCTTCCGGGTCTCAGATCCTGTCCAACTCCGCCGCCGTCAACTCGCTCGTCACGTTGCCGGTGTTCAGCGTGGACGCCGGCTCGAAGAGCATGACGTGCGCTTCCTCCTCGGCCACCGGCCGGTGCTCGATCCCGCGCGGCACCACAATAAACTCGCCTTCCTCGACCTCCACACTCCGGTCCCGAAACTCCATCCTGAACCGTCCCTTCACGACGAGGAAAAGCTCGTCCTCCTCGTCGTGGTGGTGCCAGACGAACTCCCCGAGGAACTTGACCAGCTTCACGTGCTGTTCGTTCAGTTCACCCACGATCTTCGGGCTCCAATGCTCATCGAAGAGCGAGAGTTTCTCGGCGAGATTCACCTTCCCCACGCTCAACCCACGGCCTCCGATCCACCGACGGCCTCGCCGGGGATGCCGAAAAGGTCTCTCTCGTGTGCGTCCCTCAACTCATCCAGGCTCAGGTCCACGAGACCTTCCACCCTGAACCTCTCTCCACCTGTATATCCGATATCGTCGTAGGCGAAGCCGCTCAGAGCGCTTTGCACTTCGTCCCATCTCTCCTCCCGGAACGCGATCAGGAAGTCCGCACCGTCTTCTCCCAGTAAGATTTCGAGCGCGCGCCCGCTTTTGTTCGTCCTCTCGACCTCAAGCTCATCGTACTCGAAGCCGATCCCGCCGGCCATCGCCATCTCGGCCAGCGCCACCAGGTTGCCGCCACCGGACAGGTCGTGCGCCGTGTCGATTAGCCCCGAGCGGATCATGTCCCGCACCAGGTCGGATGCCCGCTTTTCAGCCGTCAGGCCCGTCTTCGGAGGAACGCCGGCGACTTTGCCGTGCATGATCTCCAGATAGTCAGAACCTGCCAGGGGCGACTCGTCCGTCGGCCGCATTTTCCCTCCGAGCACCACGACCTTGTCACCCTCGCGTTTGAAAGCGGGCGTGGCGTGACGGCTCGCATCCTCCAGTACGCCGACCATCCCGACGACGGGCGTCGGGTAGATCGAGCCCCGCGCCGTCTCGTTGTACAGGCTGACGTTGCCGCTTACAACCGGCACACCGAAAGCCTCGCACGCCTCGGACATGCCCTCGATGCACTCGGCGAGCTGGTAGTAGCCTTCCCGCTTCTCCGGGTTGCCGAAGTTCAGGCAGTTGGTGAGGGCGACCGGCTCCGCCCCGACGCACGAGAGGTTGCGGTAAGCCTCGGCCACGGTCGCCGCCCCTCCGCCTCGCGGGTCGAGGTAGCAGTGGCGGCCCCGGCCGTCGGTGGTCATGGCGAAGCCGCGCTTCGTGCCCTTTATCCGCATCACCGCCGCGTCGGCACCGGGACGAACCACGGTGTTCGTGCCGACCTCGTGATCGTACTGGCCGTAGATGGAGCGCCGGGAACGCAGGTTCGGGTGAGCGAGCATCTTCAGCAGGACCTCGTTGTAGTCGTCCGGCTCCGGCAGGGTTTCGAGGTCGAGCTTTGCAATTTCGTCCAGATAAGCTGGCCTGACGACCTCACGCTCGTAGGTGGGGGCGTCGGCGAGGTGTTCGGCGGGGACGGAGCCGACGACCTCGCCGCCCTCGATCACCCGCAGGTCGCCGTGGTCCGCGACGCGCCCCACGACCGTCCCGCCAATACCGTACCGCCCCGCGAGCGCCAGGACTTCCTCCGCGTCCTCCGGCGCGACGACGGTGAGCATGCGTTCCTGGGACTCGGAAATCATGGCCTCGAACGGCTCCATCCCGCTCTCCCGCCGGGGGATCCTATCCACCTCGATGTCTATGCCGACGCCACCGCCAGCCGCCATCTCCGAGGCCGAAGACGTGATGCCAGCCGCCCCGAGGTCTTGCAACGAGACGAGCAGATCCTCCTCCAGCAGCTTCAGGCAACATTCGATCAGCATCTTCTCCGCGAACGGGTCCCCGACCTGCACGTTGGACCGCTTCGACTCGGATTCTTCCGTCAGCTCGTCGGACGCGAAGGTGGCCCCGTGGATGCCATCGCGGCCGGTCTTCGACCCAAGCAGCACGACCAGGTTCCCCTCACCCGTGGCCCGCGAGCGCACCAGGTCCTCCGTCCGTATGAGCCCCACGCACATCGCGTTTACCAGCAGGTTCCCCGAGTACGCCCGCGAGAACTCGACCTCGCCGCCGACGGTCGGCACCCCGACCGCGTTCCCATACCCGCCGATGCCGCGCACCACCTCGCGGAAGAGGTAGCGGTTCCGCTCCTCGTCCAGCGGCCCGAAGCGCAGCGAGTCCAGAAGCGCCACCGGCCGCGCGCCCATCGCCAGGATGTCGCGGATGATCCCACCGACGCCCGTCGCCGCCCCCTCGTAGGGCTCGACGGCCGAAGGATGGTTGTGGCTCTCGACCTTGAACGCCAGCGCCCACCCGTCCCCCACCTCGACCACGCCCGCATTCTCCCCCGGCCCCTGCAACACGCGCGGCCCGTCGTTCGGGAAGCGTTTTAGCAGCGGGCGCGAGTTCTTGTAGCCGCAATGCTCGCTCCACATCACGCTGAACAACGACAACTCCAGGAAGTTCGGCGCCCGTCCCAGCAACTCCAGGATTCGGTGGTACTCGGAATCGGAGAGTCCGAGCGCGCTGTACGTCTCCTGTACGTTCAAACCGTGGCCTCCGCGAGCACCGAGCGTAGGATCTTAAGTCCCTCGTCCGAGCCGAGTGCGGGATCTGAAACCCTCTCTGGGTGCGGCATCACGCCGACGACGTTCCGGCCCTCGTTACACACCCCGGCGATGTCATTCGCGGAACCGTTCGGGTTCTCCAGGTAGCGGAGCACTACCCGCCCCTCGTCTTCGAGGCGCGCCAGCGTCTCCGGATCAGCGAAGTAGTTGCCCTCGTTGTGGGCGATGGGAAGGGTGAGTTCCTCGCCATTCTCGCAGCCCGAGGTCCAGGGCGTCTCCTTAGTCTCGACGCGCACGCGGACGCGGTCGCAGGCGAAGCGCATGTGGGTATTTTGGAGTAAAGCGCCGGGCAGCAGATGCGCCTCGCAGAGTACCTGGAACCCGTTGCAGACGCCGAGGACCGGACCGCCATCCCTGGCGAAATCTTCGAGCGGTCCCATGACCCTGGCGAAGCGGGCGATGGCGCCGGGGCGGAGGTAGTCGCCGTAGGAGAATCCGCCGGGCACGATCACGGCATCCGAGCCCTTCAGGTCCGCGTCGGCGTGCCAGAGCTCCACCGGCTCCGCGCCCATCAGCTCGACGGCGTGCAGGGCGTCGCGGTCGCAGTTGGAGCCGGGGAAGACGGTGACCCCGATCCTCACGAGACCACCTCCCACTCGTACTCCTCGACCGTCGGGTTGGCCAGCAGGCGGCGGCACATGGCGTCCACGTCGTCGGCGCTCTCCAGCTCCATCTCGATGAGACGCCCGACGTGGACCGTCTTCACGCCCCCGAAACCCAGGGCCGGGAGCGCGCCCCGCACAGCCTCGCCCTGCGGGTCGAGGATGCCTTCCTTGGGACGAACGAGGACCCGGACTTTCAAGCTAGAGCGCTCCCTTCTCCGTGACGCGGCGCAGCATCTCGGCGTAGGCGTCCTCGACGCCGCCCATGTCGTTGCGGAAACGGTCCTTGTCCAGCTTCTCGTTTGTCTCCTTGTCCCAGAAACGGCAGGTGTCCGGGGAGATCTCGTCTGCCAGCATCGGTTGTCCGGCGGCGTCCTTGCCGACCTCTATCTTGAAGTCCACCAGGATGATCCCGCGCTCGTCGAAGAACGGCGCGAGGATCTCGTTCACCTTCAGCCCCAGCTCCTCGCAGAACTCGAGATCCTCGTCCGAGACCCCGAGCTCGCGCAGGTGGTGCCAGTTGACGAGCGGGTCGTCGAGATCGTCGTCCTTGTAGCACAACTCGACGATGGGAGCCTTGAAGCGACGTCCCTCCTCAAAACCGAGCAGCCGCTTTATGGAGCCCGTGGCCAGGTTGCGAACCACGATCTCGACGGGCAGCATGGTGAG
>JACCTS010000448.1 GCA_013812245.1 Rubrobacter sp. | reverse complement strand
TTCACCCCGTTCATCGCCGCCGGCGCGGCCACCGCCATCAGCGCAACCACGAGCGCCAGAGACAGGAGCCCGGTGACACGGCGGGGCATTCCCACGCCGTCCAGGAATTTCTCCGACCGTTGCGTTGTCTCCCAAGCCATCCAGCCGACGGTCAGAAAGGCCGCCAGGGGTATGGGCCAAGCCAGGCGCCACAACTGTCCCGGCACGATGATGTTGTCCCCGATGAACGTGGCGATCGGGGGCACGTAGCACACGGCTGTCGCGGCGAGCAGCATCCCCAGGATCAGCCGGGCCGCCAGGGTGCTCTTCAGCCGCCGGACCAGGAACGGCACCCCCAGAAAGAAGGCCGCCAGCACCAGCGGCTCCATCAGCAGCGAAGGGTGCATTATGTAGGAACCGTCCGCGAGCTCGAATATGCGCTTCCTCCCCGGCTGGACGAACACCATGTTCGCCAGCACGTCGGGATCTCCCGAGTTTATATCGGCGTCTTTGAGCACGTCGGTCAAGGGCTCTCCCAGCGCCAGCACGAACAGAGCGGGGGCGATGATGGCGCTGGCGCCCGCGAGACCCAGGGCTCCGATCTTCGTCCAGGATTCCCGTTTGCGCCAGTTGAATGCCAGATAGAAGAGGGTGAAGCCGGCCATCGAAATACCGGTGATCGCCAGCCCCACGGGGTGCACGGCCATCATCGCCCAGCACAAGAATGCGAAGACCGCCAGATACCGCAGCTCCTTGCTCTTCAAGTAGACGACGGCGACGGCGAGGGCTACGGGCAGGAAGACAAACCGCGCGGTGAGCTTGTCGTCAGCGATGCGGGTGACAAACTCATTCCCGAAGTCGAAGAGTGGCGCGTGGAGGGTGATCAGGAGAAACAGGGCGTACAGGGAGCCGATCAGGAGGGCCGCCGTCTCGCTCTTCAGGAGAACCCGGACCAGGATATAGAACGCCAGCAGGGCCACGATGATGAGCGTCGGGCTCAAGTATTGCAGAACCAGATCCACGGGGTCTATGCCCGAGAGCCGGGAGAAGGCGGCCTGTTCGAGCAGCCAGCCGTTGATCTTCAAGCGCGAAATGCCGGTTTCCGTCCCGAAGTACGGTTCGTACCGGCCGAGGTCATGCGTGTTCATGAGCTCTCGCACGTAGGCTACGTAGACCCACCAGTCGTTGTAGAAGCCGGGTATCCTGGCGCGGGAAGTGAAAGCCAGGATCGCGCCCGACACCAGGAAGGGAACCCAGAGCAGGTTGACGGAAAGGCCGCCCAGGGAGCCGCTCTTGCCTTCCACCAGTGGCCTCCGGCGAAACGCCCTGAAGCTGGCCGTCGCCAGAAACCCAACCAGAACCGCGCCGGAGAGCCAGAGGTAGACCTCCAGGCTAAGTTGAAAGATGAGCATGGGGACGCCCAAGAGTCCGAAGAGGCCCATGCTGATCGCAAACGATACGGGTACCGAGGCGGCGCCCGGAAAGCGCTCTTCCAAGAACCAGTGTGACAGCAACACGCCGGGAGACAGGAACAGAACCAGGGTACCTACGAAAAGAACGAGAGGGAACGCTTCGAAAGCGCCTCGAAGGGGTCCTATCAGGATCAGGGCCACCGCGCTGGAGACCACGACCCCCGCGTCGAACATCTGGATCCGGCGCTTCAAACCGGCCGCGCCGAAGTATTTGCCGTCCTCACCCGAGGAAGGATACTCAAAACGAGCATCGAAAGCTTGTCTGGCCATCGGGCGGCGCCACGGCCTGACGTTGGATGGTAGCGGAGGCTGAGTTTCAAGCGGGCGCCAACGGCTGCCGCGACGCATCTCCCGGACCCCGCTGCCCGAGTTTCTGTTTCAAGGGCCAGTGGGAGATCACACGAACACCCCTACTCGGTGGAGCGTGATGCCCGGGACTGGCCTGGTTGGGCTTTCTGCTCGTACTGTTCGTCGGAGACGGGCTCAAGCCAGCCGGTGCCGCCATCGCTGTTCGCGGCGGGGTTGATGGCGAGGTGGACCATGAAGGCGTCGGGGGCCGCACCGTGCCAGTGTTTTTCGCCCGGGGCGAAGTACACCACGTCGCCGGTATTTATCTCCGTGACGGGGCCGCCTTCTGTTGCGGCGCGGCCGGTCCCTGCGAGAACGTGCAGGATCTGGCCTTCGGGATGGGTGTGCCAGTTGGTGCGGGCGCCGGGCTCGAAGGCGACGCGGAAGACACCAGCGTCGGGGGAAGATCCCGCCGACGCGGCCTCCATCCAGACGGCGCCGGTGAAACCAGAGTGGCGTCCGGCAAAGTGGTGTATCGGTAGCGCGGTGAGCGTGTCGCCGGGAGTGGCGACGGCCACCGCGTGATCCTTCGAGTGATCTCTCACAACCGACTCTAAGAAAGGAACACGACGATGACCGTCACTG
>JACCTS010000443.1 GCA_013812245.1 Rubrobacter sp. | reverse complement strand
AGCTCCGCCAGCGCGGCGGGCAGGACGGGGTCGCTGGTGCTGCTCCCGTACGCGCCGTCGCCCTTGAGCTCTTCTTCCCTCTCGATGATCGCCTCTTTGGCGGCGCGGCGCATGTCGTCCCTGGTGATGTTTTCGTCGTGCAGGCCCCGTCGGGACTCCTCGGGTCCGCGACGCCGGACGTCAAGCGGCGAGTCGTCCGCCAACCCGCGCTCAACGCCATCCGTAGTCCGGCCGGTAGTCCGGGTCCGTTCGGCCTCCCGCCGCAACTCTTCTTCCCTTCTCTCTTCTCCGCTTCTTCCCTCCGTGCCCACCGTGCATGCCTCCTAAATAGGGTTGGGTTTCAAGGAACCTCTACGAGACGAAATGCCCCGGAACGCTTCCTAGCTCCTGGGAGAGCCTTTCTTGCCTCCGCCTTTCTTGCCTCCGCCTTTCTTTCCCTTGTTGCCGAGCATCTTCTCGCCGGACCTCATCGCCTTGTTGACGCCTTTCTTCGTGATCCGCCTCATTATCATGTCGCCGATTCCGCCCATAGAGCTTCGCCTCCTTCCGGTAAGAGCCTGCTTCAAGCGTGGGTTGTAAAGACTCCGTCCATCTCTCCTACCTACATCGAGCGGGCGGGAGCCCGAAGGTTTCCGGCCGTCTCGTTCTGCTACTCTTCGCGCCGCCTGGTCGCGTCCTCTACCTCGACCTCCTCGCGGCGCACGTCCTCCTCGACGATCTGCTGCTCGCGAACGACGTCTTTGCGGACCCGGATCTCCTCTTTGACCACCGGCCTCTTCTGGACCACGACCTCCTGCTCGACCACCGGCATCGTCACCTCTTCATCGCCGATCTGGGCCTCGGTGGCCTCACCCTCGACGGGCACCCGCTCGACCGTAACCTCTTCGCGGCGGGTGGGGACGCTCAGGCGCTCGCGGTCCGTCCTCACCCGTTTGCGGACGTTGACCGAGCCGGCCTCGCGCTCGCGGGTGCCGACCCTCAACTCTTCCTCCGAGCGCTGCACCCTGAGCTCGTCCTCGTCTTCGAGGTCGCTGCCCCGGCGTTGTCCGACACCTTCGTCGTCCGGGGCGTGGCCGCGGAACTCGCCGCTCTGGGTATCGCCCATCCTCATGCCGGACCCGACCTCGCCGGCCTCTTCGCGCCCCCGGCCGCGCCCCTCTTCGCCAGCGTACCCGGTCCTGTCGGCGCTCGTCTCCCGGCGCTCCGTCCCGAGATCCAGGTCATATACGCGGTCGCCTTCTCGCATCTCCGCATCCGGCTCCGAGTAATCCCGTTGCTCGCCGTACCGATCAGCGGGTTCCCCCCCGTCGGCGAGCCCCGTCACGTCCGAAATGATGACGCGCCCCCCGGAGCCCGTACCCTCCACTTGCGTGAGGTCTATGCCCAGCTCACTCGCTTTGCGGCGGGCGGCGTCCGAGGCGTCCACCTCGTCGTCGTGTTCCCGGCGGTTACGAGTTTCGGGGACCTCTGCGTCCACCCCAGACATCCGGGTGTCGGCGCGCTCCCCGTAAGCCAGGTCAACGTGGGAGGCTTCGTCGTAGTAACCGCCGTATCCGCCCCTGTCCGTCGGTGGAGCCCCGCGCGCCGCCCCGAAATGGGCGTAGACCCGGTCCTCGAACCTGGCGGTTATCTCCGTATCGTCGTCGATGCTGGGGGCATTCTCGATGGTCTCCCTGCCGGAGGCAACCTCGATGACTCGGCGGGCGTCGTTCACCCGCACGATGTCCATGGGGATCAGGACGGACGAGCCCCCGAAGAGTCCGGTCTTCACGCCGATGTACTCGAGCTCATCGTTCTCGTCCACGAACAGGCCGTCAACCTTGCCGACCTTCTCGTAGTGCTGGTCGTAGATCTGGTACCCGGCGAGCCGCTTCCCTAATTCATCGGATCGCTCTTTGCCCATCTTCTTACTCCCCTTCCCGCCTCTGATAACCCTGTCCCAGAGGCTCCCGTAGAACGTCCGCGGCGCCGTGCTTCGTCCGGTCGTCTATCTCGACCTCTTCCTTTCGGAGGTCCACCTCGACTACCTCCTCGTCCTCGACGACCCTCTTGCGGAGCCGGATCTCTTCTTTCAGCACCACCCGTTTGGAGACCACGACCTCCTCCTCGAAGACCTGCACCACGACCTCTTCATCGCCGAACTCGGCCTCCGCGACCTCCCGGTTTACCGGCACGCGCTCGACGTCGACCTCCTCACGCCTCTTGGGGACCCGCACCTCTTCACGCTCGGTTCGCACGCTCTTCTTGACGTTCATGGAGC
>JACCTS010000433.1 GCA_013812245.1 Rubrobacter sp. | reverse complement strand
TCGGCATAGACGAGCTGTCGGAGGAGGACAAGGTGATCGTGGGCCGCGCCCGCCGTTTGCAGCGTTTCCTCTCGCAGCCGTTCTTCGTCGCCGAGGCCTTTACCAGCCTCGAAGGCAAGTTCGTGGATCTCGAGGAGACGGTGCAGAGCTTCCGCGAGGTCGTGGAGGGTCAGCACGACGACCTGCCGGAGCAGGCTTTCTACATGGTCGGCGGCATAGACGACGCCAAAGAAAAGGCCCGTGGCATGAGCGGCGAGGAAGATGAAGAGGGAGAAGAGGGCCAGGAAGACGAGAACGGAGAAGGAGACAGGGAAGAGGCCGGCGTCGGCGCGAGCGAAGGCGGGAATTCGTAGTGGCGGACGAGGGACGGCAGCTTTTTTGCCGGGTGATAACACCCGAAGAAGTCATCTTCGACGGAGAGGTGGATCGCGTCATAGCCCGGATTGCGGACGGCGAGATCGGGGTTCTCGTGGACCACGCGCCGACCATCTCCACCCTCGAGATCGGGGACACCCGTATCTTGCAGAACGACGAAACTCTGGTCTATGCTACCTCGGACGGCTTCTTCAAGGTCTCCGATAATCTGGTCCAGATCCTGGTCGAGGAAGCTATAGCGGCCGGGGAGATCGACGTCTCCGAGGCGGAGGGGCGGGTCGAGGAGGCCGAGAACGACCTTTCGAGCCTCGGCGAAGGTGACGAAGAAGACGTGGAGCAAGCCAGGGAAGAGATAGAACGGCGGCGCCGCGTCGGGGAGAACTTCGTCCGGGTGGCGCGCAAGTACGGCGAAGGTTAGCCGGGACAACTGTTCGTAGCCAGGTCGAACCTGACCGGGCGAAGCTGGAGGGGGTAGTGATGGAGCGGTTTCTGATCGAGGGCGGAGTCCGGCTCGAAGGTGAAGTCGAAGTCTCCGGCGCAAAGAACGCGGCTCTGAAGCTGATTGCGGCCTCGATCATGGCGCCGGGCCGCACCACGCTCCACAGCGTGCCCCGCATCAGCGACGTCGGCACGATGCGGGCGGTACTCGACGGCCTCGGCGCATCCTCGGATTTTGCCGACCACACGCTGGAGCTGGATACCTCGGACGTTGATTCATACACGGCTCCATACGAGCTGGTGCGACAGATGCGCGCCTCCATCGTGGTGCTCGGGCCGCTCGTGGCCCGCTTCGGGGAGGCGGAGGTCTCCGCGCCCGGCGGGTGCAACCTGGGCTTGAGGAAGTTCAACTACCATCTCGACGGCCTGCGCTCGTTGGGGGCAGAGGTGGACCTGGATCACGGCTTCATCCGGGCCTCGGCGCCGCGAGGATTGCACGGGGCGGAGGTGTACTTCGAGTACCCGAGCGTCGGGGCGACCGAGAACGTGATGATGGCGGCCACCCTGGCGCGGGGGACGACGATCATCGAGAACTGCGCCAGGGAGCCGGAAATAGTGGACCTCGCGGAGTTCCTGAACGCGATGGGCGCCCGCATCGCGGGGGCCGGCACGGGCCGCATCGTGATCGAAGGCGTCGAGGAACTATCGCCGGTCGAGTATTCCGTCGTTCCGGATCGGATAGAGGCCGGCACATTCCTGATGGCGACCGCCGCCGCGGGCGGCGACGTGACCGTGAAGAACGCCGTCCCCGAGCTCCTCAAGATGGAGATGGAGAAGCTCAGGGAGATGGGCGTGGATATGACCGCGACAGATAACGGCCTCCGGGTGCGGGTGGACGACCCGGCGGACCTATCCGGGGTGGACGTATCGACGCTGCCCTTCCCCGGCTTCGCCACCGACCTCCAGGCGCAGATGATGGTGCTCCTCACCCAGGTGTCGGGGGCCTGCATCATCACGGAGAATGTCTACGAGAACCGCCTCCAGGTCGCCGAGGAGCTCAACCGGATGAACGCCGGCATAGACCTCTTCGGTGGACACCGGGCTCTCGTGCGTGGCCCGCGCAAGCTCTCGGGGACCATCGTCCAGTCGCCGGACCTGCGGGGCGGCGCGGCGCTGGTGATGGCGGGGCTGGTGGCCGAGGGGACCACGGCCGTTGACGGCGCGCGGCACATCCTGCGCGGCTACGAGGACTTCGAGGAGAAGCTCTCCGGCCTGGGGGCGACCGTTGCCTTCGAGGCGGGGGCGCCCGTAACCCCGTAGTTTTCGGCGCGCCTCCTGCGGGAAAGCACCTCTCGGCCCGCGGACGGACGGGCCTGCGGTCTGGAACGGAGGAAGCGCTGACGGTATCCACGAACAACGGCGAGGTGTTCGCCCTCACGCGGCGGTTGACGCGATACAGGTCGTACACGCCGGGCGTGGCCCAGTCCGCCGTGGACTTCATCAACGGTTGGTTCGAGGCGCGGGGGTTGGACCCGATCCGCCACCACGGCGCGGGACCGAACGGGGAGCTTACGTCGCTGGTGATCCGGGTGGGCTCCGGCGAGCCGCGCATCCTGCTGCACGGGCACGTGGACGTGGTGCCTGGTGAGGAGTGGCAGTTCGAGCCGCACGAGGAGGATGGCGAGCTCTTCGGCCGCGGCGTCTACGACATGAAGGGCGCTCTCGCGGCCATGATGTACGCCGTGGAGGATCTCAACGAGATCGAGTGCCCCGCAACGGTGGAGTTGCTAATAGTCCCCGACGAAGAGCGGGACTACGATGGGCCGACGGGGGCTGAGGTCTTGATCCAGAACGGCCACCTAGGGGACTTCATGATCACGGGCGAGCCCACCGACTTCCACATCGGGACGCAAGCTAAAGGCGTGCTCGATCTCCGCATCACATTGCTGGGCAAGAGCGCCCACGGATCGCGGCCCTGGCTCGGCAAGAACGCCGTCCTCCTGGCCTACGAGCACTACCGCGAGGTGTCGAAGCTGCCGTTCGCGGGGGAGCGGAGCGACCTCTTCCCGTACCCGAGCATCAACCTGGCGCGCATCATCGGCGGCGACGTAATAAACCGCGTCCCCGACCGCGCCACATACGACCTCGACGTCCGCTACCTGCCGGGTCAGAACCCGGATGAGATTACGCGCCAGGTCCGCTCCCTGGACTTCCCAGCCGAGGTCGAGATCCTCTTCTCCCGCGAGCCGACCTACGTCTCCCGCAAGAACCCCTACGTCAAGGCCCTCCGCGAGGTCGCCGCCCGCCACTTCCACGGCAACCCCGTCGGCGTCGGGCGTCACGGCGCCTCCGACATCGTCTACTTCCAGCGCGCCGGCGTCCCCGGAGTCGAGTTCGGCCCTATAGGCGGCGGGCACCACGGCCCCCGCGAGTACGTCGTCTCCTCCTCGCTGGAGACCTACCGCCAGATGCTCGTGCAGTTCGTCCAGATCCTCGGCCGCAACGGAAAGCGCCGCTAACTGTCGCTTCGCTCCCGTGAATCGCTTCGCTCCCGTAAGTCGTAAGTCGTGAGTCGAAAAGGAAAACACGACTCACGAAGCGAGCGCGGAGCGCGAGCGCCTCACGACTCACGCACCCGCCGGGATGGAAACCTTCGACCAGCTTGCGCACTACCTGCTAGATTCGGCTTCCTGAAAAGGTTCGGCCTCTCCGCGGGGTGGCGCGCCGGTGGACATGCTTGGTGCGGCCTCGGCTTCGGCCTCCTCCTGGGGTATCGCGCCACCGGCGATGGCGACGATGCCGTTCTCGATGGAGGATATCTCTCCGCCCGCGCTCGCCCACACGCCGACCGAGAAGCCTTCGTCAACGGGCTCGCCGAGCTTCTGCTCGTACTCCACCTCGTCGCCCTCGGAGATGAGCGGCGTGGCCGGCTTCAACAAACCGCCGCCCAGCGGCAGGTTTACGCCGGAGATTTTGCCGACCAGAGAGACTATGCCTTCTTCTGGGCACTCCGTCTCTATCTCGGCGTACTCCTTGCCCTGCCTGCCGTCCGGGATCACGAAGAGCGAGTTCGTCATCCGCCGCACGTAGGCGTCGCCCGTCCCCAGTTCCTCGATAGCCATATCGTGCAGGTACGGTCCGCCGTCCAGGATCGAGAGGTGATCGGAGTTCTCGACGTCCAGACCCGCTATCCCCAGGACCTCGCCCACCGAAGCACCTATCGGCACCTCGTAGACCTTCGTGTCCACCTCCTCGCCGTAGACGGTGAAGAACTTCGTGGTGAGAGGCTTGCCCAGGAAGAGCGCGCGGTAGACGTTGAGCAGGGTCTCGGTGTTGTTGACGACCTTGCCGACGTCCGGTGGCATCCCCGGGCGCCTGGTCCCGTCGGGATTGTCCACGAACCGGGGCACCCTGCTTTCGGTCGAGTGCTTGACGAGGGTCTTCTCCTCGCCCAGGGCGTACGTATTCGGCACGTAGCGCACATCGTAGACGCCGTCGTCGGCGTGCTCCTGATAATCGGCGAACCATTCCCGGTCCTTCTCGTGGACGCCCAGGGAGATCTGCTCGAATCCGAAGATGGCCTTCATGGCCTCGAAGATCAGGAGGAACTCTTCGAGGTACTCCTTGTGGAGCAGCTTGTCGCCCCAGTAGCCGGGTTCGCTCTCGGTGGCGTTGACGATCAGGTGCGGCTGCGGCTTCATGTACTTGAAGTACGTCGGGAAGCCGCCGCCGCCCGCGCCGACTATGCCGGCCTGGCGCATGATCTCCACGGCCTCATCACCAC
>JACCTS010000431.1 GCA_013812245.1 Rubrobacter sp. | reverse complement strand
GCGTGTTCACCGGTCTTTTTCTCGTCGCGGGCTTTGGGGCGATAGCGTCCGTGGTGGCGCGCTTCCGCCGCTCGCGCGGGGTCGAGCGCCAGCAGATGAAGCTGTTCGCCTACGTTACCGTGGTATTGCTCGGCGGCGCCGTCCTCACCGGCGCCATCTCGGAGGCGACCGGCGTGCGATGGCTGGAGGGGATCAGCTTCGTTCTCAGCATTGCGGGCCTCGTGAGCTTGCCGATAGCCGTGGGGATTGCGATCCTGCGCTACCGCCTCTACGACATAGATGTGGTCATCAACCGTACCCTCGTCTACGGTGCCCTGACAGCGCTGCTAGTCCTGGCCTACCTGGGAAGCGTGATCTCCTTGCAGTACGCCTTCCGTGCTTTCACGAGCGGGAACTCACAGCTCTCTGTCGTCGCCTCGACGCTCCTGATAGCTGCCCTCTTCAACCCTTTGCGCCGCCTCGTGCAAGACTTCATAGACCGGCTCTTCTACCGCAGCAAGTACGATGCGAAGGAGACCCTGGAAGCCTTCAACGTCCGTCTGCGGGACGAGACGGACCTGGAAACCTTGAGCGGAGACCTGATCTCGGTGGTGCGCGATACGGTGCGCCCCACGCACGCTTTCCTGTGGCTGCGATCTTCGGGCGCAACCGGGACCCGCGAGGACTCACGCCAATGAGAACGCCACGAAATACGCCGGCACGTGGGGCAGGAGTGATCGGATGAGCGTCAGGGCCGGGTGGATCGTCAGGTGGATGGTCTCGTCGGTGACGGTCTTGTTGATGTTAGGGCAAATCTACTTCTCCACATTGAACCGCAGCGCGGACGCACACAGGGATTCCGGGATCGTGGTGTCTGTCTTCCTGGATCTCGTGCTGATCGGATTCGTTGCGCTGGGGCTCCTCGTGGCATCCCGTCGCCCGGGGAATCCGGTCGGCTGGATCATCACTGGTGTCGGCGTATTGACTTTGGCGTCGAACTTTGCGGAGAGCTACGCCGTCTACGCGCTCTTCACTGAACCGGGACGCTTGCCCGGGGGTAAGACGATGGCCTGGCTCTCGACCTCGATGTTTATCCCTGTGCTATTTGCCGCCCCGGCTATGTTGTTCCTACTCTTCCCGGACGGCAACCTCCTGGGCCGCCGCTGGCGGCTGGTGTTCTGGCTCATCATCCTGACCACCTGTTCGACGATGATCGGCGGGGCCCTTAACCCGGTGCTGAACGACGCGCCCTTCAAGGGCGTAAGCAACCCGCTCGGTATCGATCCGCCCCGCGCGCTTTACGAAACGCTCTCCAACTTTGGATGGCCTGGGATGGCCGCGAGTTTGATTTTGGCGGCCGTTGCGATGATCCTGCGCCTGCGCCGGTCACGGGGTGTGGAGAGACAACAGCTGAAGTGGATCGCGGCGGCCGCTGCGATCCTGCCCCTCGCGAGTGCCGCGGGGGTCTTCAGCTACTATCTGGGATATGAAACGGCTGGAGGGTTTATCTCCACCTTCGCCTTCGTTCCCATAATTTTTGCGGCAGGCTACGCCGTCTTCCGTTACCGGCTCTACGACATAGACTTCATCATCAACCGCGCGCTGGTCTACGGCGCGCTGACGGTTACGCTGATCCTCGTCTACGCCGGATGCGTCGTCTCCTTGCAGTATGTCTTCCCCGCCCTCACCGGCGGGAGTTCCCAGCTCGTCATCGTCGTCTCGACCCTCGCCATCGCGGCGCTCTTCAACCCGTTGCGGCGGCGCGTCCAAGTGACCATTGATCGTCTGTTCTACCGAAGGAAGTACGACGCGAAGAAGATACTCGAAGCGTACTCGGTGACGCTGCGCAACGACATGGACTTGAGCGCTTTGAACTCCGGGCTGCTCTCGACGGTACGGGATACCATGCAACCGGAACACGTCTCTTTCTGGCTGGCGCCGGTCCGTGGCAAGGAGGGCAATGACTGATCGTTACCTCACCCGGCTCGCGTGGTCGCTGTGCGCTTTGACCCTGTTGTTCCTGGCGTTGTCGCTGTTGCTGATCATACTTGGTTGGGCGACGCCCCTGCCGCGAGAATACACATCGTGGTGGGAGCAGGCCGTCTCGCTTGCGGGACTCATCGGCGCTCCCATCCTCGGTGGCCTCATCGCCTCACGCCGTCCCCGCAACCCCTACGGATGGGTGT
>JACCTS010000422.1 GCA_013812245.1 Rubrobacter sp. | reverse complement strand
TCGGCGTGCTCGCACCACTCGCGGGCCGGGATACCGGTCGCGGCCTGGGCGTTGAAGCTGCGGTGGAAGCCGCCGCCACCATCACCTCCGAAGCCCTCGGACGTTGACCGTCATCGAGGTCTCCCTCGTACCCGACGGTGAGATCGCCGCCCCGCTGGAACTTCTCGAAGAGGCCCTGAGAGACGGCGAACCCCTCCCCGGTGAATTCGTGGAACGACTGCGTGGCGCGGTTGCGTCCGGCGGACTGGAGATGTTGGCCGCTCAGGCTGAAGGCCGAACGGTTGGCGTCGCCGTGTTAGCTTATCGTCCCAACGTGTCCGCAGGGGCGGACTTCGCCAGCATAGAAGAGTTCTACGTGCGGTACGAACATCAGCGACAGGGAGTCGGCCGGACGCTGATGGAGGCCGTCGAGAAGCGGTGTGTGGATCGTGGCGTCTCTTACGTGGAGGTACAGACCGACGACGAGATATGATCGAAAGTTGTGGATCGGGGATTTCTTGAGAGACGTGGTGTACCTTCCCTCCGAAGAGTCGATCGGAAGATCCGGCGTTGGCGCGCCGGTGGGAAGGATACACCGATGCAAAGAGTACACCACGACCAAACCGCCCGTGAGGATCTCTTGCTCGACCTCGACGAGATCGCCCGTCAAGGAGCGAGGAGGATGCTCGCCGAGGCGCTCGAAGCCGAGGTCGAAGCCTACGTTGAGGCGGCGAGGGACGAACGCGACGGGCGGGGACGAGCCTTGGTTACGAGAAACGGCCACGCCAGAAAGCGCGAGGTAGTTTGCGGAGCCGGGGCCGTCGAGGTTCACGCCCCGAGGGTCAACGATGGGCGGATGGACGACAATGGCGAGAGGAGACGGTTCCGTAGCGTGATCCTCCCTCCCTACATGCGTCGTTCGCCAAAGGTGGCGGAGGTCTTGCCGCTGTTGTACCTGCATGGACTCTCCAGCGGTGACTTCGCTCCGGCTCTGGAGGAGTTCTTCGGGAGCGAGGCGGGGCTTTCGGCGAAGAGCATAACCCGGCTCACCGAGCAGTGGCAACAACAGCGGGAGTCTTTCATGCGGCGCAATCTCTCGGGATCGGACTATGTCTACGCGTGGGTGGACGGCATCCACACGAAGGTGAGGCTCGGAGGCGACGATAGGCTGTGCTGCCTGGTCGTGGTGGGGGCGAGGCCCGACGGGACGAAGGAGTTGGTCGCGCTCTCGGACGGCTACAGGGAGTCTCAGGAGAGTTGGGCGGAGTTGCTGCGGGATCTCAAGAAGCGTGGGATGAGGGCGCCGGAGTTGGCGGTGGGCGACGGTGCTCTTGGGTTCTGGGCGGCTGTGAGGGACGTATTTCCCGAAACCCGCCATCAGCGCGACTGGGTTCACAAGACGGGCAATGTCCTCGACTCACTGCCAAAGAGCGTCCACGGGAGGGCCAAGAGGGCGATAAGGGAGATAACCGAGGCTGAGGACAAGGGCGAGGCCGCAAAGGCGATCAAGGAGTTCGCCTCGGAGTTCGGCGTGAAATGGCCGAAGGCGGCTGCGAAGATCACGGAGGACGAGGAGGCCCTGCTCGCCTACTACGACTACCCGGCCGAGCATTGGCGACACCTACGGACGACCAACCCCATAGAGTCACCGTTCGCCGCCGTAAGAGCCAGGACGGGCATCACGAAGGGTCCGGGATCGAGAGAAGCCGGCTTGTCGATGATCTTCAAGCTCCTCGAAGCGGCCGAGGGGAGGTGGCGAAGATTGAACGGGCATCATCTGGTTTGCCTGGTGAGGGCTGGAGCCGTATTCGTCAATGGAGAGTTGGTCAAGAGCGTCGAGGAGAAGGACGCCGCGTGATCGAAGGCGATCCACAACATTTGACAATACCTCAAGCTATAGTCGTCTGCAACACACTCAACATCAGCGGCATCCGAGCGCTCTGTAAGGATCAAACTCCTCAGCCCCAGTGCTTCGTAAGATTTGGATATGACAACATCAGTATATTTGGAGTAGAGTTTTTCTTCGCTTGAGTCGTGCCCATACTGTTCAGGGATAGCCCCACACAAACGTAGATGTCCGATGAGCACGCTCACTCCCTTATCTGCCATTTCCTGCGATAGTTCTTGCTCTATATTCTTAGAATCGGCACCGAAGTTTCCGCTCAACTTGCTTATCTTGTTAATCCAATATCTTCGGTTGTCGATCTGATCTTTGCTAATTACTTCAATCTTCATTGAGTGCTCAAGGGCTAATCCCTCATCCGGTCCAGGCCGGAGAGTATCTGCG
>JACCTS010000399.1 GCA_013812245.1 Rubrobacter sp. | reverse complement strand
TCCAGTACCGAGTGGACGTTGCGGTGGCACGGGGCGCACAGCAGCGCGGTGTGCTCGAAGTCGTCGCGGTCGAAGGGCCTACCCTTCCTACGCTTCTTCCTGGTCCTGGACCGGGGCACGAGGTGATGGCGGGTCAGGTTACCGACGCGCCGTCCGCAGAGCGCGCACCTCTCTGCTCCGCCACGCTCCTTCCGGGTTTCAGTATCCGATGCGCCCACGGCGCGATGCTACCTCTTTGCCGCGCGGGGATTGTGAACGATGTCGGGCGCACCTCCGAAAAAGGCCCTGTGAGCCGTCCGGTCGCCGGTTCTTCGCGGTATAATCCATGGGCGTAGATCCCGACGAAAGTGACGGAACGTGGCCCTGGTATTCGTTTTCTTCGTGGCGTTGTTCGTGGTGGTATTTCTGCTCCTGCTGCCGATCCTGTACTCGTTGCAGGCCGTCGGGAGCCTGTTCGTGTATCCGCGACAGTTGCGGGCGATGTTCGGGAACAAGATACTCCGGCGCAATCACGCCCTGGAGCACGCGACCATCGTCGTGATGATGGAGCGGCAGCCGGACCGCAAGTTCAACGGCTTCTCGAACGACGAAGGATTCTTTGTGCAGGGCGCCCGGTCTTTCGCGGAGGTCGAGAGCGCGGCGCGCGAGGCGCTGCGGCGGTTGCGGCGGGGAGAGAGGCGGCTCGCCGTCCACCGCAACTGCGGAACCACCATCGTGGCGGCGAACCTGCTGGTCGCCGTGTTCTTCCTGGCTTCGCTGGGGGTTGGCATCGCGATGGGGTGGAACCTCTACCTGCTCGTCCTGGGCTCTGTTCTAGCCGCTTTTGTGTTGCGGGTGCCTTTGAGCCTGCTGCTCCAGCGCTTCGTCACCACCGACGCCGACCTGTCGAACGCCGAGGTCGGGTGGGTCGAGGCGGCCCAGCCGCAGGACATGCGCGGCGGCATTCTCGGCGCCATCCTCGCCGCCTCCACCGTCCGGGTGCGCGTGTTCCACACCGATCCCGAAGCCGTCGAGATCCTACGCGACGACGGAGCAGTGGTCCGCTAGCCAATGCGTGGCGAGCACCGCAGCTAGCCGACGGCTAGACGCCTGCCTGAAAAGGCCTCTCGTATGTCGTGTTCTTATTCTCGACTTACCACTCACGAAGCGACCTGAGACCTCACGTCACTTCCGGGAGGCTCTGAACGCGGCCTCCCTGGTGGGCTGAGTCCATCAGGGCGCTCAGGGCGTGGGCGTTGCCCAGGATCTCACGTTGCCCGACCGATGGCTCCCGGATCTCGCGAACCGCGGCGGCGAACTCCTCCAATTCAGCCAGGTACGGATCGGCCTCCTCGACGGTCTCGGTTTCCACCGCGTCGCCACGCGAGATCTTGATCCCACCGCCCGACTTGTCCGGGCGGAACGGGGCTTCGAGCGTGATGCTGCCCTCCGTGCCCACGATCTCCATCCGCTCCCGCCGGGCCGAGGAGATGCCGCACGAGACGAGTCCTATGCCGGAGTCGAACTCCAGCACGCCCGCCAATTCCTCGTCGGCGCCGTCCTGTTTGAAGCGGGCGAAGGCCGACGCCCGCCGGGGCTCGCCCCCAAAGACGAGCCGCAGGCCGCTCACGCAGTAGCAGCCCACGTCGCCCAGGGAGCCGCCTCCCAGGGAGCCCACGCCCCGCACATCCTCCGGGTCGTCGAGCCGGTGCCCGAACTGCGCCGTGGCCTGCCGCACCTCGCCGATGGCGCCCGAGGAGATCAAAGCCGAGAGACGCCGCGTCTGCGGGTGCAGCCGGTACATGAAACCCTCCATGAGGGTGAGCCCGGACCGTTCAGCCGCCTCGACCGCCCGCTCCGCCCCGGCGGCGTCCGGCGCGAAGGGCTTCTCGCACAGCACGTGCTTGTCCGCCTCGATGGCCCTCAGCGTCCACTCGCCGTGCATGGAGTTCGGCAACGGCACGTAGACCGCGTCCACGTCCTGGCTCTCCAACAAAGCTTCGTAGTCCTCGAAAAGCTCCGCATCCGGCGCGGCGCTCCGAAGCTCCTCCGATTTTCCGCCGCCCCTGGTGGCGATGGCCTTCACTTCCACGGCGTCCGACTTTGCGGCGGCCGGGATAATGGCGCCGCGCGCTATGCGGGCCGCGCCAAGTATCCCCAGCCGAAGTGGCTCTTGCT
>JACCTS010000345.1 GCA_013812245.1 Rubrobacter sp. | reverse complement strand
CCCCGCCGGGAGAAGATCGCAGGCAGGGATCTCACACCGAAGAGCAGCCGCACCAGCGGCATCTCATCAGGTGCCGCCTCCTTCGCCGCCCTCAACGTCTCCGAAGGCCGTGCACATACCAGTGTCTCGTGTACCTCGCCGAACTGGTACTCGGGCAGGATCACATCGAGCAAAATGCCTCTATCTCCCGTGGTTCGCCTCCCGGTCAGCACGCAGAAACTCCTCCCAGCGGATTTTGCCGTAACGGTTCTCCGGGCACGTTATCGCGCCGCTGCGGAATGCGCGGGCCGTTTTGCCAGGGAAGGGGAGCTTCACGATGCGCTTCCGGCTTCCCATAACGTCGAGGTAGGTCCGTGCGGCATCCTCCAGCGGCCTGACCTCCGGGCCGCCCACGTCGGGGACACGCCCGGCGGGCTCCGAGAGTGCAAGCTCCACCATGAAATCCGCAACCTCTCCGGAATCGATGGGCTGGCCGAGGAAACCGAAAGGGAGTGGCATGACGGGCAGACGGTCCATGAAGCGCATCGCCGTAAGGATCAGGTCGTAGAACTGCGTGGCCCGCAAAATGGTGTGCGGGACCGGTGAATCCTCGACGACGCGCTCGGTGTCCAGCTTGATCCTGTAGTACGGATAAGAAGCGCGGTCTATGCCGACGATTGAGATGTAGACGCAGTGGGATACCCCCGCCCTAGCGGCGGCGCGGAGCAGGTGGCCCGTCCCCCCCACGTCCACCTGTGTGGGCTTGCGGAACGGGCTGGTGGCGCAATGGACGATGGTATCGACGCCGCGGACGGCCCGCTCCACCCCCTCCCCAGTTAGCAGGTCCCCGCGTAACGTCCCCGGCTTTCCGCTGTGGCTCATAACCCGCACCCCGGCTCCAGCCGAACCCAGGCGCTCCACGATCTGCCGGCCAAGCACGCCGGTCCCCCCGGTGACGAGTATCTCAGGACTCATGCCGCACCCTCCTTTGTGCCATCGGCGGCCAGGTTGTCGAGTGGGATCAACTCGAGGTGCACGGTCTCATAGCCACGCAGCCGGTGCGCCATCGGAACGAGGAAGCGGTGCATGACCGGGTGTTTGCGCGAAAGCAACCTCGCCGCATGCGCCGCCTCATCACCTTTCAGAAGCCTGACGCGGCCCCATATTGCCGGTCCCGTCTGTTTTCCCAGCGCCGTGGAAGGGGCGACCTCGACCTCCGGGTTGTTGCGGATACGCTTCATCTTTCCGGATGTAGCCCAGGTTCGGAAATAGGCATGGTCTCCCTCCACGACGATGCTCACGGGCGTGCCGACGGGAGTACCGTCGCGCCGGTAGGTGGTCAGCAGCGTGGCCCACTGGCGGACGAACGGCTCAAGCGTCTTCATCGCTCTTCTCCCGTTCGAGGAAGCGCCGGGATGTTCTCCAGCTTCTCCGGGTTCACGACGATGTGGATGGCCCGGATGCTGCCCTCCTCGACATCCAGCGTCACGACGCTCTGGGGGCTGCCGTCCGCATGGTAGCCGACGGCTCCGGGACGGCCGTTGATCGAGGCCAGCCTGAAGGTGAGGCCAGGCGGAGCCTTCTCGATTATCCCGGCGAAGAACCTGGTGGCTTTCTGTGCGCCGCGGATGGGCTGGAGCGCGGCCCTGACCCTGCCTCCGCCATCGGACCAGACGATCACGTCTTCTGAGAGGAGCGAGACGAGTGCCTGCATGTCGCCGCTCGCGCAGGCTTCGAGGAAGCTCCCTATCAGGCGCTCCTCCTGTTCCGGCGAGCTCTCGAAGCGGGGACGGCGGGCCGCGACGGACTGGCGGGCGCGGCGTGAGATCTGACGGCAGTTCTCCTCGCTCTTGCCGACGAGCCGCGAGACTTCTCCATAATCGTAGTCGAAGACCTCGCGCAGCAGGAACACGGCCCGCTCCGTCGGCGTCAGACTCTCAAGCAACACTAGAAAAGCCATAGAGAGCGTCTCTTCGAGGATCACGGCCTCGGCGGGTGCATCGGCTGCGCTCTCCCCTTCCGTCAGGATCGGCTCGGGCAGCCAGGTGCCCACGTACTCCTCCCGCCGGATGCGGGCGGAGCGCAACTGGTCTATGGAGAGCCGGGTGACGACGGCGGAGAGAAATGCCCTGGGCGAACGCACCTCCTCGTCCGTCCTCTGCCACCGCAGGTACGCCTCCTGGAGCACATCCTCGGCGTCGGCCACGCTGCCAAGCATCCGATAAGCGATGGAGAAGAGCAACGGCCTGTGCTGGTCGAAATCCTCGGTCATTCCCATATCAGCCTCGCTTCGCGTCCCTATGCCAGCCTGCGGTCCCGCCGCATTCGCTCTCACGTCCCGTTCCTTTCATTGTCCTCTATATACGAGACGAAAGAGCGAGGTCCACTGTGACAAAGCGAAGCCCATCACACGCACGGCGTTATCCAACTTGTCCCCGCACCCGGATTTCCGTAAGGTTGCGAGGGTGAGATCCACTTCGATCACCGTGCCCGACGTATAACGTTGGAGGTTCCCGCAGATCTCGGTGGCCGGTTGAGGCTGCTCCGGGCGGCTGCCTTCCTCAGCACCTTCGACCGCTTCACCATCGCCCCGATGCTCGTGACCATCGCGGCGGACCTCGACGTCTCGCTCTCGGAGGTTGCGGTGGCGGCCAGCGTCTACTTTCTGCTCTACGGGTTGATGCAGCCGGTATGGGGGGCGTTGTCGGACAGGATCGGTCGCGTGAACGTCATCCGGCTCACGCTGGTAGCGGCGCTGTTGCCTGGCCTGCTCTCTGCGCTGGCGCCAAACCTTGCCGCGCTCGTGGTGGGACGGGCGCTCGCGGGTGGGCTCTTCGCGGCGGTTATACCGGCCTCGCTCGTGTACATCGGGGACACCGTTCCGATCTCCACCCGCCAGAAAGCCCTCGCCGACCAGCTCGCAACGAGCGCCGTGGCGACCGCGCTCGCAACCGTGACGGCGGGCATCGCCGCGTATCTGGATCTCTGGCGTCTAGCCTTCGCCGCTCCCGTTCTCGCCTCTGCCACGCTCGGCCTGCTGCTCATCCGGCGGCTGCCCGAACCGGAGCACGACGACGGAGACGCCGGCATACTCGCGCGTCTCGGGACAGTCTTCAGGAAACCGTGGGCCCTGCTGGTGGTGCTGCTCGCCCTCGTCGAAGGCGGCGTCATCCTGGGTTTCCTAACCTACCTCGCGCCCGCGCTGGAGGATCGAGGCTTCAGTTCAGCCGCCTCAGGCCTTGTCGTCGGACTCTACGGCATCGCCACGCT
This sequence comes from Rubrobacter sp., assembly GCA_013812245.1. Taxonomy (GTDB): domain Bacteria; phylum Actinomycetota; class Rubrobacteria; order Rubrobacterales; family Rubrobacteraceae; genus JACDGB01. The sequence goes on along the minus strand of JACCTS010000345.1, from coordinate 1,609 downwards.
CGCCTGGACCCGGCTCCTCAAGCGGCTAACCGACCGCGTCGGGGCGTACGTCCTGCTGGTCGTGGGCGGGGCGTTGCTCGCGGCGGGTTATGCGGCGGGCGCGGTGGAGCAGAACCTGGTGGGCATCTCGCTCGCGGCGGTGTTCGTCGGTGGCGGGTTCGCCTTCATGCACTCCACGCTCCAGACGTGGGCGACCGAGGTGACCCCGGAAGCGCGGGCCACCGTGATCTCACTGTTCGCCGCGGCCCTCTTCACAGGAAGCGGCCTCGCCACCAGTGCCGCCGCCCCGCTGGCCGAGCGCGGCTCCTTCGGCCTCCTCTTCGCCATCGCAGCCCTGATCGCCCTGCCCCTCGGCCTCATTGGCGGCCTCGCTCGCCGCCGCTACGGCCGGAAGTAATCGATCATCTATCCCACTCCCAGAAGGCCCAGAATTCCGATTACGACAAAGAAGATCCCGCTCGGGAAAATCACCATCCAGGCCCCAACCTTTTCTTCGCGCTCTCCATAGTTGGTCCTGATAGATATGAACCTCAAGAATTGGTTGTTCTGCCTAATCATCTCTCGCGCTATGGATCTCGAAAAGACCACAAGCAAGACTCCGAGCAAGATGATCAAGATATTGTTTATTGTTTCTCTCACTACGTCTCCAGCTAGAGTCCCGCTGTCAGTTTAGCTGGGACGCGCTTCGGCCGTCCGGTTGCGAGGTCTATGCAGCCGTGGCGGGTGTAGCCCGTGGAGATCACCTCCCCATCCCTCAGCACTTCATACGCGAAGCGGAGGGAGGCGCGTCCCACGTCCGTGAGGTCTGTCTGGAGCGTGAGTTCGTCGTCGAAGCGAGCGGCTTTCTTGTAGAAGAGGCGGGCCTCGACGACGACGAAGCCGAGGCCCTGTTCCTCTAGTTCCCTGTACGAGAGTCCGGCGGCGCGGAGCCACTCGACGCGGCCGACCTCGAAATAGGCGAGGTAGCTGGCGTTGTTGGCTATGCCCTGGGCGTCGGTCTCGGAGTAGCGGACGCGGAGTTTTGTGGTGTGGATCAGCGTCCCTCGAACCTCGGCTTGCGCTTCTCGACGAAGGCGCCCATCCCCTCCTTCGCGTCCTCGGTGGCGAAGAGGAGGGCGAACTGGTCGGCCTCGTACTCAAGGCCGCTTATGAGGTCCACATCCATCGCGCGGTTGGCGGCGGTCTTGGCGTGCCGGACGGCGACGGGGCCGTTGGCGGAGATCTCCGCCGCAAGCTCCTTCGCCGCGTTCAGAGCTTCGCCCTGCGGGACGACGCGGTTGACCAGACCGATCCTCTCGGCCTCAGCCGCGTCTATGCGGCGGCCCGTAAAGATGAGCTCCTTGGCGATGGCGGGACCGATCAGGCGCGGCAGGCGCTGCGTACCGCCCATGCCGGGCAGGATGCCGAGACCCACCTCAGGGAAGCCGAACAGGGCGTTCTCAGATGCCACTCGGATGTCGCAGGCAAGGGCCACCTCGCATCCCCCACCCAGTGCGAAGCCGTTGACGGCGGCTATAGTCGGGATGGGACTCCTGTCCAGCAGGGCCATGGCGGCGTGACCGATCTCCGAGAACCGCTTGGCGGCCAGGGCGTCCATCGCGTGCATCGC
>JACCTS010000325.1 GCA_013812245.1 Rubrobacter sp. | reverse complement strand
ACGGCGCCCGTCGGCCCATACGTCAGCGCTTGAAGCACGAGGGCGCTGCGCCGGACCTGCTCGGCGTAAGGCCCCTGGTAGCCGCCGTGCAACTCCGACCAGGACCTCCACCCCTCGCGGGTGTTTGCGAGCTCCCCCCCGACGTCGGGACAAGATAGAGTGCCGGCCCCGGGATCGGCCGCTCGACGATAAATGAGCGCGAAATCCGTGGCCTCTCCGACCCTTGTAGTGAAGTGGGCGGTGGCCTTTGTATCCTCGACTCCCAGAGGACATCCGGCGACCAGTTGAAGCTCGGCTGGACCGCCCCGGGCGACGACCCCGGTCTCTGTCGGTAACACGAGCGGGGTGATAAGAGCATACTCCGGGCGCGGGACGAACTCCAACGCCATCTCGACCTCGCCCTCGACCCCCTCGACCCTCCGCAACAATGCGTGAGGAGCGCGAACACCGATGTCGTGTCCCCGGGCGCCTCTCTCCAGCGCCAGGGCGTCCGTCACGGCAACCTGCCCCTGTGGGGTCTGAAACACCGTCCGCAGGACCATCGTGTCTCCCAGGTAAGCTCGCTCGGCCTCGAACTCCCCGATGGGCCGGATGGACCAGTGCCCGCCTTCCCCGTCCAGGAGGCGGGCGAAAACGGAGGGCGAGTCGAACCGCGGCGTGCAGTACCAGTCCACGGAGCCGTCTCGGCCTACCAGGGCGGCCGAATGGCAGTCGGATAGCAAAGCGAAATCCCCCACCGAGGCTTCAGTCATGCCGCGTCTCCTTTTCGGACCTGCGGCCGGTTGTACCGGCTGGCTCTCCGCACGAAGGTAGAGTTGCTGGCCCGTCCGTGCGGGCCTTCTCCGCCCTGCGGCCGACCCGTACGTCCATGCCCTCTTCTTCGAAGACCCCCAGGATCAGCTCCCCAACCTTCGGCTCCTCGCGGTTTATGAGCCTCTCTGAATGCTGGACGAGCGTAACCCGGGACCCGAAGCGTGACATCATCTGCGCGGTCTCTATTCCGACCGGACCACCGCCGATGATAGTCGCGCGCTCCGGGACCTCCTTTATCGTCGTCGCTTCGCGGTTGGTCCACACGGGCACGTCGTCCAGACCCTCTACGGGAGATATGGTCGGCGCCGAGCCGGTAGCGATGACGATGTGCCCGGTTTGCAGGGTCTCACCGTCCACCTCGACGGTGTCCGGCCCGCTTATACGCCCCTCTCCCTTTATTACCGTGGCACCTTTCTTCTCGTATCCGCTCACCTGTCCGGAGTCGTCGAGGTTGCCGATCATGGTGTCCGGTATTTGAAGAGCCCCTCCAGATCGAGGGTGGGAGTGCTGGTACCGAAGGCCCTGCGTGACTCCTCCCTGGCTTCCGGCGAGCGCAGGAGCGTCTTCGACGGGATGCAAGCCCAGTAAGCGCACTCTCCGCCGATGAGCTCCTTCTCGACGACCGCGACCTTCTTGCCGGCCTTTATCAGCTTGCCGGAGACCACCTCGCCGCCGGGTCCCATGCCGAGCACTATCGCGTCGAACCTCTGTGCCATCTTCTCTCCCCTCACTGCTGTTCGGCTGTGTGGCGTTTGTATGTATAGCGTAACCCAGGAACGTACACTCCAGTATCGTTCCGAAATGTTGCCAGAGGCTTACACGTTGCTTACATTTCTCTTACGGCCTGCTATTTTCGGAGCGGTCCCGGGACAGCGCTACTACCACCAGCTGTACGAGCCCAAACTCGGGCACTAGCTCGCCGGAGCTGGCGCACCTCAAAGAGGGGCCTGGGCAAGCTGATCTATGCGAAACGGACTCGGTCCGCGGTGCCGGAACCCTTACGTGAAAATCCACATCGAACCAACCAAAGAGCTTGAATCCTCGGAGGAGCCGGGACGACTAATCCTCGCCCGAGTCCGGCGTACCCGGACTCGGGACCTAAAACCCTCAATGCTTCAGATCGTAATATTAGTCTTGCGAGGATGCCACGCCACCCGTATTCGGAAGCGCTGCGCCGCCCGTGTCCGGAAGAGTTGGGGCGGAAACCTCGGGATCAATGGCAGCGGCGACTATGGCGGCACGAACGGGGTCGGGAATGGGAGCGGCGATGGGCGTGGCGACCGTGGAAACCTCAGGTGCGAGTGGCGGCCTGCCTGTGAACCCTAGCGCCGGACAGTTGATGACCTCGTTCGCCGAGGCAAGAGGCAACCCACCGGGCGATGTCAGATCTCCCGTGGCCGCTACGGCGCGGATTTCGTTCGCGTCCCTCAGCGCGATGTTGCGCCCGTCGGCGACCGCGTCAGTGCTCCACACGCCCACGTTGAGATCCCACAGCGGGGTGTAAGCCTGGGCGAGAGCCGGGTCGCG
>JACCTS010000310.1 GCA_013812245.1 Rubrobacter sp. | reverse complement strand
GAGCGTCTTCGACAAGCTCTGTGGCCGGGAGGTGCTGGCGGATCGCGGGAATCAGCTGTGGGCCTACGTGGACAAGCCGCGCGCCTTCGACGCCTGGGAGATCGACGCCGACTACGTCCAACAGGGGATCGAGATGTCCGACCTCGAGTCAGCCGACGTGATCGAATCCGGTCCCCACCGAGCGTCGGTTCGCATCCGGCGACGCTTCAGGAACAGCACCGTCACCCAGGAGCTCCGTTTGTGGTCCAACTCGGCGCGCCTCGAGATCAAGACCACCCTCGACTGGCACGACCGCCACTGGTTGTTGAAAGCGCGCTTCCCATTGGCGGTTCGCTCCGAGCGCGCCACCTTCGAGACCGCCTTCGGCGTTGTCGAGCGGCCGACGCACCGCAACACCTCGTGGGACGCAGCCAAGTTCGAGGTGCCTGCGCATCGTTTCGTGGATCTGTCGGAGCCCGGCTACGGCGTGGCGCTGCTGAACGACGGTAAGTACGGGCACCACGCGCTCCACAACGAAATCGGCATCACATTGCTGCGGAGCCCCACCTATCCGGATCCGTTGGCCGATGAAGGAACGCAGACGTTCACTTACGCGCTGTATCCGCACGCAGGCGGATGGTTCGAAGGGGGAGTGCTCATGGAGGCGGAAGATCTCAACCGGCCGCTGCCGGCGCGCCCCGTCTTTGCGGGGCCCGAATCGTCCTTGCAGGTGTTGGGTGTAGAGGGACTGTCCCTTGGACTGGGTGCTCTCAAGGTATGCGAGGACTCGGATGATCTGGTGCTGCGAGTCTATGAACCGCAGGGCGCCCGTGGGCGCGCCGAGATCACGGCTCCCGAAGGTTGGGCCCTGGACTCGGAGCTGAACCTGCTGGAGGATCCGATCGGCGGCCCGGATCCTGCGATGGCCCCGTTCCAGGTACGGAGCTGGCGTCTGACCAGACGCCCGAGCGAGCCGAGTGGGTGACTGATGGGAATAGCCCACATCCGTCCCCACTCGGCCGTCTGGGAGCTATTTGACGGCGCCTGCCGTTAGTCCGGAGACGATGCGGCGCTGGAAGATCAGCACGAGCGCCACGAGCGGGAGCGTCACGACGATCGACGCAGCCGCCTGCGCACCGTAGTCGGTCGTGTAGGTGGTGGCAAACTGCGGAATGACCACCGTTGCCGGCTGCGTTGTTATGTCGAGCGCGAACGTGTTGGCGAACAGAAACTCGTTCCAGGCGAAGATGAAGGTCAGAATCGCGGTGGTGACCACCCCCGGCGCCGAGAGCGGAATGGTTATCCTGAAGAACGCCTGCCAGATGTTCGCGCCGTCTACTTTCGCCGCCTCCTCGAGGCCGGCGGGCAACTCACGGAAATAAGCCAGCAGCAGGAACACGGTCAGCGGCAGGGCGAACAGGATGTCCGGGATGATCATCGCCCAGTAGGTCCCGATGATGCCGAAGGCCTGGAACTGCAGGAACAGCGGGGCAATGATGGCAACCGCCGGGAAGAAGCTGATCGCCAGGATGAAGGCCTGGATCGGCGTCCGGAAGACGAAGTTGATGCGCGCCAGCGCGTAGGCGCACACCGAGCCGACCGTCAGGCAGATTACGGTCGTTATCCCGGCCACGACGATGCTGTTGACGATGGCCGCCTTGAAGTCCGGGTCCGCAAAGATCGTCTCGTAAGCGGTGAAGAAGTAGGGCGCCGGGGCTATGTCGAGGTTTGTCGGCAGAAGCGACGGAGGCGTCTTGAAGAGCTCCTCCGGGGTGACGAGGCTCATCTTGAAAACCCAATAGAGGGGAAACAAGGTCATGAGCACGAACAGCACCATGGCTGCGTAGAACGCAACTCTCATCCACGGGTTCTCGAAGCTTTTTCCCATCTCAGCCACCCCCAGACGACTCGGTGCCCAAACCCTTGAGGAAGATGAAGGCCAGGACCAGCGACGTCAAGAAGATGAACACCGCTGCGGCGTCGCCTACCGAGAAGTCAACCTGGCTGATGCGCACTCCCTTGAACACGTAGGTGGACAACGACTCGAGCGTCCGGTCGCTCATTGCCCAGAAGAGATCGTAGACCCTCCACGCGTCCAACGTCCTGAACAGCAGGGCGACTGCAATGGCGGGCTTGAGCAGCGGAAGGGTGATGCGGGTGAACTGCTGCCACGCGTTGGCCCCATCGACGCGAGCGGCTTCGTACGTATCTGCCGGTATCACCTGCAGACCGGCAAGAAGCAGCAAGGCGACGAAAGGGGTTGTCTTCCATACGTCGACTATTACTGCGGCGAAGAGAGTTGCCTGCTCGCTTGCAAGGATCGGCCCCGCAATCAGGTTCAGCTTTACTGCGATGTAGGCCATGATGCCGCCCTGTTGCTGGTACATCAGGCGCCACATGACCGCAGAAACGACGGTAGGAAACGCCCATGGAACCAGGGCGACGGCGCGGACGCTTCCCTGTCCGGCGAATCCGCGGTTGAGCGCCAGGGCAATTCCGATGCCGAATACGAACTCCAATGCGACGCTGAGGACCGTGAAGATCCCGGTGTTGAGCACGGCGCCGCGAAAAGTTGGGTCCGAGAACATATCGATGTAGTTCTGGAGTCCCACGAAGGAGGGCGCGGTCTCGGGAAGGATCTTCAGGAAGCTGAGGTAGATCGCGTAGGCGACGGGCCACAAGCCGATGAGGAGGACCAGCAACAAGACCGGCGCCACCATGTAGTAAGCCGTGCGGCGTTCGGGATTGGCGAAGTCACCTTTGAGGCGGGAAAAGACCCCTTCCCTCTTGGGCTTAGTCGACTTTCGAGCCCTTGCTCCGGTTGCGACTGCCATACGCTAGACCGTCCCTTCTGGGTTTTGTGGTGCACCGAATGTCGAGGCTGGCGTGCGCACGGCTACCCCGTCTCGGTGGATGCGATCCTGGAAAGCTGATCCTGGAGAGTCACGATTGCATCCTCTGTGGCAACCTCTCCCTTTAAGTTCTCGTTGAACTCCTCGGCCATCTTCAGTGACATGTCGGAGTAGAACCGGTGTACGGGTCGAGGTTTCGTGCTCGCGATCGCCTCACCGGCTACCTCGAGAAGCGGCTGCTTCTTGATCAGCTCCTTGTCTTCGTAGTACTGCTTCTCGGGGGGCAGCGTCGACTCCTCGATGGCAAAGAACTCGCGGACCTCGGGACTCGTCATGTACTGGATGAACTCCCACGCCTGTTCCTTTTTGGTGGAGAAGTTATTGATCAGGAAGCTCCATCCTCCGAGGCATCGGTAGCTCTTGGTGCCTTTCTCGTTTACGGGGATCGGG
>JACCTS010000309.1 GCA_013812245.1 Rubrobacter sp. | reverse complement strand
CCCCCGACGAGAGTCGGGGGCGTCGGGCTTATCCGGGATGAGCTTCTACTAGCTCACTTCGGGGAAGTTGACGTCCACCACGTTCACGTTAACCTCCGTGACGGTGAGTCCCGAAAGGCTTTCGACGCGACGGATCACGTTCTCCCGCACGGCCTGGGTGGTCTGGGCTACCGGACGGCCGTACTCGACGACCATCGTCAGGTCTATGGCCGTCTCCAGATCGCCGACCTCCACGGAAACCCCGCGGATCTGGGCCTCGCCGCCGCCCAGGCCGCCGAAGAACTCGCCTACCGTGCGGGAAGTGTCGCCCGGCAGCCGCGTACCACCGGTGCTCGTGGTGGCCCCGTCTATTTCGTTGGCCGCCACCCCCACGATGGTCTTCACCGCCGCGTCCTGGATAACCGTCGTACCCTGGTCGCTCTGGAGCGGGTGTTGCTTGCTCTTGCTCCTCGTGCTCCCCACCTGCATGTCCTCCTTTCGATCCTGCTTAAAGAACCTCTTTAGCATACCTGTTCCTGCTATCCGCTGCTGGCGTGCTGCGCGAAGCGTGCCGGTGCGTTAAGCTGGACGCCCCGCCACGAAGAGGCGGGACCAGGGGTTGAGAGCGGAAAGGAGGACTCGTGGCGGCGGAGCCGGAGTTGATTCGCAATGTATGCTTGATCGGGCACCGGGGGAGCGGCAAGACGTCTATCGGGGAGGCGATGCTGGGGCTTGCTTCGGGGAGGAGTGGTCCGGCTGGCGGCGCCCTGGATTACGCGGAGGAGGAAGTCGAGCGCGGCATGACGCTCGGGATGAGCGTCGCCCACCTGGAGTGGAAGGGGCGCGAGGTCAACCTCCTCGACACCCCCGGCGACGGGGGATTCATCGCGGACGCCTTCGTCGCCCAGAGGGTGGCCGATTGCGCGGTGCTCGTCGTACACGCGCAGGACCCGATACAGGTCGTCACCGAGCGCGTCTGGCGCAGGGGCGAGAAGGAGGACATCCCGCATTTCATCGTGGTCAACCACCTCGACCGGGAACGCACGGACTTCAGCGAGGTGCTGGATCAACTGCGGGAGCGCTTCGGGCAGGCGGTCGTGCCCCTGAACCTGCCCATCGGCCGGGAGGATGACCTCAGGGGCGTATACGGGCTCCTCTCCGGCACGGCCTTCGTGAACGGCGAGCAGAGCACGGAGATACCGGAAGGTATGGAGGATGAGGTGGATGTGGCGAAGACTCAGCTCTTCGAGGCCATCGCCGAGAGCGACGATACTCTGCTGGAGAAGTATCTGGAAGGAGAGGAGATCTCCACCGAAGAAGCCTTTGATGGTATCCGCAAGGGCATCGCTGAAGGGCTAATCATACCCGTGCTCGCGGCAAGCGCGGAGCGTGGAATCGGGGTGGACCGGCTGCTCGATGTGATCGCGGGCAGCGCCCCGGGCCCGGTGGACCGTTCCCGTTGGATCTCCGAGGACGGAGATGAAATATCCTGCGATCCAGACGGCCCGTTCGCGGCCTACGTCTTCAAGACCTACGTGGACCCATACGCCGGACGCCTCAGCGTGATGCGGGTCGTCAGCGGGCGTTGTCGCTCGGACGAGGCGCTCACCAACCCGCGCACGGGCTCCAACGAACGTCTCGGCGGCATCTCGCACCTCACCGGCAAAGAGCGGTCATCCGTGGACGAGACGGTTGCGGGGGACATCATCGCTGTCGCCAAGCTCCGCGACACGAGCACCTTCGACACATTATGCAAGCCTGAGAAGGTCATCTCCTTCGAGCCCGTGGAGTTGCCGGAGCCGACGACGGCATTCGCCATCGAGGCCAAGGCGAGGGGCGAAGAGGAGAAGGTCTTCGAGGCCATCCGGCGCGTCACCGACGAGGACCCGTCCCTCAATCTGGAGCGGTCGGAGGACACCGGGGAAGACATCCTGTCCGGGCTGGCCCAGATGCACGTGGAGTTCGCACTGGAGCGCATACAGCGGCGTTACGGCGTGGAGGTCGAGGCGAAGGCCCCGAGGGTGCCTTTCAAGGAGACGATTTCAGGCCACGCCCAGGCCCAGGGGCGCTACAAGAAGCAGACCGGCGGGCGCGGCCAGTTCGGAGACGCCAGGATCGAAGTCTCCCCGCTCCCGCGCGGCTCGGGCTTCGAGTTCGAGAACGCCATCGTTGGCGGGTCGATCCCACGCCAGTTCATCCCGGCGGTCGAGAAGGGCATCGTCGAGGCGATGCGCCAGGGTACCATCGCCGGATACCCGGTCGTTGACGTGAAGGTGAGGCTATACGACGGCCAGTTCCACACCGTTGACTCCTCGGAGGCAGCGTTCAAGGTCGCCGGCTCAATGGCTTTCAAGAATGCCGTCGCGGACGCTACACCGGTCCTGCTGGAGCCGTATGTCAAGGTAGAGGTTCTCGCACCGACGGAGCTGGTGGGGGACATAATGGGCGACCTCTCAGGGCGCAGGGGGCGTCCGATGGGCATGGAGCAGCGCGGCGAGCGGCAGGTCGTCCAGGCCGAGGTCCCACAGGTCGAGATGCTCACCTACGCCCGCGACCTTCGCTCCGTAACCGGCGGGAAAGCCAACTTCCACGTCGAGCCCGGCCACTACGAGGAGGTCCCGCCCAACCTCGTCGAACGGGTCCTCGCCGCCAACGCGCGCGAGGACGAGAAGGCGGTTAGCTAGCCGGCGCGGTTGGGCGCGGGACGCTCACCCCGATCAGGGCGTCCCGCGTTACCAAAGCCGCAAGATCTTCCTCGTCCATGCCTTCCGTGCCGGGCGGGCGCATCGGCAGCACCATATAGCGGACATCGGCGGTGCTGTCGTAGACAGCTACTTCGACGCCTTCCGGTGGTTCGAAGCCAAACTCGCGCATGACGGCGCGGGGTTCGCGGACGGCGCGCGAGCGGTACTCGAAGCTCTTGTACCAGTCCGGCGGGCGTCCGAGCACGGCCCGCGGGTAGCAGGAGCAAAGGGTGCAGACGATCAGGTTGTGGACCTCCGGCGTGTTCTCCACGACGATGAGCTCCGCTTCGTGGGTCGGGTCCAGGCCGAGTTCCCTTGCCGCGGACTTCGCGTCCGAGAGCAAACGCTGCTTGAATTTCGGGTCTGTCCAGGCGCGGGCGACTAGCATCGCGCCGTTGGCGGGGGAGCGAGACTCCATGTACGCGATGCGGTCCTGTATCTCCGGTTCCGTGAGCACGCCCTTCTCCACGAGCAAAGCCTCCATCGCCCGCACGTGGGACGCGTATGGGCTGCGCTCGTGCTGGACTTCTTTGTGTGGATGACTATGCGTATTGTCGTCACTCATTCTTTCCCTCCCGGCTCCAGCCAGTGTTCGTACACGTCGGCGTACAGGTGATCGTCCGTGGCGCCGGCGTAGTCTTCCCAGAGATCGGCCTGACGGAAGCCCACGCGGTAGAGAGGCCGCTTCGGCTGGCCCGAGAGACCGTAGGCGAGGTCTTCGGGGCTTGGAAAGTGGCCGATGACGCCTTCGATCCAGCCGGAATGGCCTTTGAGATATCCGGGGGTGCGGACGTGGCCGGGTTTCCCGGCAGGGCGCACCCTGACGCGGTCGCCGGGGGCGAATTCCGTCACGAACCGCCCCAGCGGCGCTCTATCTCACCGGCCTTCTCGTCTATCTCAGCCTGGCTCAAGATGCCCTTCTCGACGAGAAGCTTCTCGGTGGCGGCGGCCCAGCGCTCGTAGTAGCCGAGTTCGAGGTAGTCCGGGAGGCTCTCTATGGCGCGGCGGTGCTGGTCCGTGGTCTGAAGTCCCTTGCTGCCCAGCGCGGAGTTTATGGCGTCGGCGAGACGCTCCCAGTCCTCGACTTCGTGCCCGCTGCGGTCGATGGGACCGCCGGAAGATCCCCCGAGGTCGTGCGGGCCTGACATTCTGCTCCGCTTACCTGACCCGCAGGATTTCCGCCATCGGGGGGCGTTCGACGAGCTCCTCGACGTACTCCTGTATCCGGAGTCCCTCCGGTGTCGCCACGGCGTGGTGATAGTCAGAGAACTGGAACAGGGAATCGGGCAGGTTGGGGTCTCGTGCCTGGTCGAGACGCCCGTCCTGGCGGAGACGCCGGGCCACGGCCCGCAAAACCGCGTAAGACATGCGTGAGAGATCCCGCAACGGCTGGTGGCGGTTCTGGCGGGTGCCAAGGTCCACCTGGGCCATCGCCCCGAGCCCGACTTTCTTGAGGACATCTATCATGATGGACGTCTCGACGGCGTAGCCGGTCATGAATGGTATGGAACGGAATAGTTCGGCGTCGGCGACGAACTCCCCGGCCAGCGGCTGTACGAACCCGGAGAGCTCCGGATAGAAGAGGTTGAAGAGTGGCTTGGCAGAGAGCTCCGTGACGCGGCCTCCGCCGTCCACCTCGACCGTCTCGCTGCTCTTGAACGGACGCCGGTACGCCGCCTTGACGTAGCGTACTTGGGGGACGCTCAGGATCGGCCCTAGAATCCCGTAAACGAACTGGGGCTTGAAGTCCCTGGTGTCAGCGTCCACGTACATGACGAGGTCGCCGCTGGTGACGGAGAGGGACCGCCACATGGCGTCTCCCTTGCCGTGAGCCCCGCCCAGGTTAGGGATGAGCTCGTTCTCCGAGTAGACTTCCGCGCCCTTGGAGGCGGCCACTTTCGCCGTTCCGTCCTCCGAATCGGCGTCCACCGCGAGGATCTGATCTATCAAGGGGCTTCCCAGCGGCGCCTGCTCGTTGACGGCGTGGATCTGGTCCACTATCCCGCCCACCGTGTCCGCGACGTTGCGGCACGGAAGCACCAGGCTCACCGTGAGGCCCAGATCCCGTTTTCGGCCGGCCAGGGCGTTCACGCCGGAGAAATCTCCGAAGTCATATGAACGATGCCTAAACCAATCTACAGCGTCTCTTGGATTGATAGTCCTCTCGTCGATGTTCATGCCATATAAATTATCGTATGTACGAGCTTTTGTCTAGAAGGGCCGGAAATTGCCCATTAGCAGCGCACAATGAACCTTTTACAAGCTGGGTAGCGAGACGTGTAGCGTGCAGTGTTTGTCGCGGGGTGTGATCCAAACAGGGTGGAGGGAGTTTATGAAGCGGAGGCCTACGAACGCCGTTCTCGATGCCCGGCCGGGCCATGACGGGCGACGAAGACGCTAGATGATGCGAGATGAATGGCGCGGGGCCGGCGCGACTTTGCGGCAGCGGGCGCGCCATCTCAAGCGGGTTACAGCGCCACCGGCTGAATCCCCTTTCAGAGCCTTCTCTGGCGGATGGTAGAATCGGTGGCCTTGCGAACCTTGTAAACGAAGACGGCCGCGCGACGGCCGGGGTTGGAAGTTTTCGACGATGCGGATCGTACTGACAAACGACGATGGGATAGACGCTCCGGGGCTCGTGGCGGCGCGCCAGGCGCTGGAGGGAATCGGGGACGTTCTCACCGTCGCCCCCGACCGGAACCGGAGCGGCGTGGGGCGAAGCATCTCCTTCGGCCGCTCCCTGCACGTTGAGGAGCGCCGAATGGCCGACGGCGCCACGGGTTATGCCTGTAGCGGCACGCCGGTGGACTGCGTGCGGCTCGTGGCCCTTGGGCTCATGGACTTCGAGCCCGACATCGTGGTCTCCGGCGTCAACCACGGCGAGAACCTGGGCGACGACATCACCTACTCAGGGACGGTCGCTGGCGCGTTGGAGGGTATAGTGATCGGGGTTCCCGGCATCGCCGTCTCTTTAAGCGTCGGCCGCCCCTGGCACGAGACGGTGGAAGAAGAGAACCTCGGCTTCGACGACCGCCTGAACTTCGAGCCCGTGGCGGACTTTACGGCGCGGCTGGCGAAGGTCGCCTTGAAGGGGCTGCCGAAGGGGCGCATCCTGAGCATCAACGCCCCCAACCTGCCCGCCTTGAAGCTCCGCGGCGCACGCGTGACCCGTCTCGGACGCCGGTTCTACAAGGACGAATTGGTCGAGGTGCGCGACGAAGAGGGACGCCTCGGCTACGACATCTACAACAACCCTCCGGGTCATCATCCCGAAGAGGGAACGGACTTCGCCGCCATCGAGAACGCGGAGATCAGCGTTACCCCCATTCACCTGGAACTGACCGACACGCCGGGCATCGAGGAGATAAGCTCCTGGGATTTCGAGAGCTTCCTCGATAAAGATGGACGGGAATAGCCCCTTGCTCTCCGCCGCCCTCTTCGACTTCGACGGCACCCTCATAGACACGACGGAGTTGATCCACCAGTCCATGCGCCACGCAGCCCGCGAAGTTCTCGGCCGCGAAGACTTCTCCCGCGAGACACTCCTGGCCAATGTTGGCCAGCCCCTCCCGCGCCAGATGGAACTGCTCATCGGCGACGACAACGCCGACGGCGACCGGCTCGCCCGCGAGATGCTTGAGTCCTACCGCGTCCACAACGAAGCCAACCACGACTCCCTCATACGGGAGTTTCCCAACGTCGCCGGGTCCCTCGCCCGCCTGAAGGACGCCGGATTTGGCATCGCCGTCGTCACCTCCAAGCGACGCTTCTCTGTGGACATGGCCCTCGCCACATACCCGGAACTCGGCGAGGTCATAGACCACTTCGTCGCCATGGAGGACACCATGGAGCACAAGCCCCATCCCGCCCCGCTCCTGAAAGGCCTGGAATTACTCGGCAACGTCCCCACCGAGAGGGCTGCCTACGTCGGTGACGCGCCCTTCGACGTGGCCGCCGCCAAGGCCGCCCGCGTAACTAGTGTGGCCGTAAGGTGGGGCGCCTTCACCGAAGATACCCTGCGCACCGCGGAGCCGGACCATCTCGTCCCCGACCTCGATGCGGCGGTGGATGTTCTCCTCGCGTTGAAAGACGATGGGGCTAAGCCGGACTGACTCAGGCTCATAGTTCAGCCACGGCTTTCGTCAGCGCCTCCAGTTCTTCCTCGGTATTGAACAGATGCGTGCTCGCCCGGACGTAGGGGCTCGGGTCCGGGATGAAACGCACCACGAACCTGCGCTCTAAGAGGCGCTTCGTGGCATCTTTCGCCGCAACGCCTGAGACCTCGAAGCTCACGAGCCCCGACTGCGCGGACCGGGGAGAGCGGAGGGTGATGCCAGGGACTTTCTCCAGAGAACTTGCGAGGAGTTCGGCGCGGCGCCGGATACCCTCAAGACCCTCCGCTCCGCGTTCGTGGGCCGCTTCCGCAGCGGCGGCGAAGCCCGCCGCCAGGGCTGGGCTCATCGTCGAGGCTTCGAAGCGCCGGGCGCCTGGGTGCAGATCGTAGCCGCCTTCCGGGTAGAATGATTTCGGATCTTCTAGGGAGAGGTAGCCGATGTTCGTGCTGGGCGCGTCGAAGCCGGGCCTGATGTAGAGCGCGCCCATCCCTTCGGGACCGAGCAGCCACTTGTGCCCGGTGAGGGCGTACATGTCGGCGCCGGTAGCTGGCGCGTCCACGGGGATGTTCCCCACCGATTGGGCGCCGTCCACGAGGGTCGGTATGCCGCGCTCGCGGGCGAGAGCGCAGATCTCCTGGAGCGGCAGCACCTCGCCCGTGGTCCAGTCCACGTGCGAGAGGGCGATGAGGCGTGTCCGCGGTGTCAGCGCCGCCTCCAGCTTCTCCGCCGTGACCGGAGTTGGGACCAGCTTCACCTTTACCCCGAAACGTCTCTGGAGAGTGTGGAGCGGCGCCAGGCAGCCGGGATGCTCCGTTGTGGCCGAGACGGCTTCGTCGCCCTCCCGCCAGTCCACGGCCCCGACCCCCAGGTTCATGCCGTGGGTGGTGTTCTGGGTGAGGGCGACGTCGTCTGGTTCGGCGCCGACGAGGCGGGCGGCGGCCTCGCGGGCGCGGGCGTTCGTCTCGGCCTGAAGGGCGAAGAGGCCGGCGCCTTTCAGGTAGGCGGGGCCGGAGATCAGATCGTCCGCAGCGCGCATGGCCTCGATGGTCGTGTATGAGGGCGGGCCTGAGGCGCCGGAGTTCAGGTAGGCGTGGTCGTTGCCGGTGAGGGCGGGGAAGTCTTGGCGGGGGAGGGCTTCGATCTCGGTCTCCTTCCGGGATTGGCGGGTTCGTCCTGTATAATATCTCGCTCATGCGTAACGGCAGCCTGGTACTGGTCAGCCGGCGCCGCCGTCGGCACCGGAAGAAGAGCAAGCTCCTGGGACGGGTGCGCAACCTGTTCCTGGTCTGCCTGGCGGCGGCGATCCTCGCGCTCGTCGGGCTCTTCGGCAGCTTCAGCTACACCTATGCGCAAGTGGCCGAAGACCTGCCCGATCTCGACGACTACCGGTCCACCGAACTGGCCCAGACCTCCGTTGTGTACGACGCCAACGGCGATGTCGTGGACGAGCTCTACGGCGTCCAGAACCGCTACGTGGTGAACCTGGATCAGGTGGACCCCACTCTGCAAGACGCGGTGATCTCCATAGAGGACCACCGCTTCTACCACCATCGGGGGCTGGACTTCGCGGCCATCGCCCGCGCCGCCAAGGAGAACGTCCAGAGCCTCTCCATTCAGGAGGGTGGCTCGACCATAACCCAGCAGCTCGTCAAGAACACGTACATAGCCCAGGAACAACGTTTCATCCCCAGCTTCGACCGCAAGATGGTCGAGGCTTCGCTGGCCTGGCAGTACGAAAAAGAGCATTCCAAAGACGAGATCCTGGAGCAATATCTCAACACCGTGTACTTCGGGGCCAACGCCTACGGCGCCGAGGCCGCGTCGCGCACGTACTTCGACAAGCACGCCGGGGACCTCACGCTGGCCGAGTCCGCGATGCTCGCCGGGATAATCAACCTCCCCGGCGCCTACGATCCCTTCTCCGACCCCGAGAGCGCGAACGCCCGCCGCGACGTGGTCCTCGGACGGATGCTGGCATACGGGCGCATTACCAAAGAAGAACACGACGAAGCCGTCGCGCAGGACCTAAACCTCAGCCGTGGACGGGTCCAGTACGAGAACGACAACGAGTATTTCCTCAACGCCGTCCGCAACGAACTTGCTAAACAGTACGGAGACGAGACGGTCTACGAGGGGGGACTCAAGATCTACACGACGCTCGACCCCGAATTGCAGGAGATGGCAAACACGGCGGTGGACGAGATCGTCAACCCGGAGGCTGGCGATCCTTCGGCGGCGCTGGTCTCCGTGGACCCGGCCACGGGCGCCGTGCGGGCGATGGTCGGTGGCTCTGACTTCGACCAGGTCAAGTTCAACCTGGCCACCCAGGCGCACCGGCAAGCTGGAAGCTCGTTCAAGCCCTTCGTGTACGCCGAGGCCCTGGCGCAGGGGATTTCCCCCGAGACCATGTATGTCTCCAAGCATCTCGACATAGACATGGGTCGCTACGAGAAGGACTATCAGGTGGACAACTACGACTTCATCGAGCGTGGTCCGATCACGCTGGAGCGCGCGCTGGCCGACTCGGACAACACCGTCTTCGTGCAGCTTGCGATTGACCTCGGGCTGGAGAACGTGGTGGACATGGTCTACGAGATAGGCATAACGAGCGAGGTCGAGGCGTATCCATCTACCGCCATCGGGGGTCTCGGGGAAGGCGTGACGCCGCTCGAGATGGCCTCGGCTTACTCCACCTTCGCCAACTCAGGTACCCACATGGAACCCTTCCTGGTGGAGCGGGTGACCAGGGACAAGGATGGCGAAGAGTTCACGGTCGAGCAGCACAACCTGGAGGGGAAGGAGGCCCTCGGTCGGGATGAAGCCGCCGTGGCGACCCAGGCGATGCGGCGTGTGATCACGGACGGCACCGCCAGCTACTACCACGATCTGGACGCTGAGATAGGGCGCCCCGCCGCCGGCAAGACCGGAACCACCAACAACTTCGTGGATGCGTGGTTCATCGGCTACATCCCGCAGCTCACCACGAGCGTCTGGGTCGGCTACCCCGAGGAGCGCGTCCCGATGGTGAACATCAACGGGCTGCCGGAGATCAACGGCGAGAATTACCCGCTGGATATCTGGTCGCTCTACATGCAGAACGCCGTATCCAGGTTCCCCGAACAGCAGTTCGACGTGCCGAGCCCGTCGCTGGACCTGGAGGTAAAGACCGATGGCCTCGCCTACGAGAAGCCCCCGGAGCCGGAGACCACGGCTGAGGAGACTACCGAGGCCACGACTGGCCGCGACAACTTCGCCGACGGCTTCGGGGCCCCGGAGAGCACCGACGAGCTTCCCGATGAGGCTACCGACGAATCCGAGACCACGACCCCGCCGGCCTCCTCCGGCGCGTCCGCGTCATCCAGCTCGTCCGCCCAACCCGGCGCCCGGCAACCTAGACAGCCTGCTGCGAACCCCCAACGTCCGGGAGGGCAGGTCGGACCGGGACCCCGGCAGCAACCGGGACAATCCCCGGGGCGGACCGGACGACGGCTCCGATGAGCGCCTAGCCGAAGAAGATCCGGCTAGCTAACCCCGTGTGCGGGTTTTAGATGAGTAGCTTCGAGAGCTGTAGGGGCGGATTGCCCATCCGGTGGTTGAGCAAGAAGGCCACGGTGTGAGAGAGGATCTTCCTGAGCAGCCTGCCGGTGAG
>JACCTS010000293.1 GCA_013812245.1 Rubrobacter sp. | reverse complement strand
CCACGCCCACCCCGAAGCCGTTGACGAAGCCAACCCGGCCTTCGAGGTAGACCTTCTTCAACTCCGGCAGGTCGGTGTCCACGTAGTCCTCGTCGAAGCGGCGGTAGATCACGTCGCGGCGTAGTAGGCGTAGATGCCCGCCACCCGGTATGGCTGGAAGAGTTCCGGCAGCGCGTCCAGCGCGTCCAGCCCGGCCCGCCGGATCGCCTCCGAATACGCCACGCCGCTCGGAACCCGCACGTTGTCCTCCAGCACAACGTACTCTCCGTCGCCCATGTGGACCACGTCCGGGCCGTAGACCCGCACGGGAGCGGAGCCTGCGGGGATCTCGTGCGGCCGGTAGAAGACGCTGCTCTTCACCAGTTCCTCCGGCACCACGTCCTGTCCCTTGCCATACAGGGCCTCTAGCCAGGCGTTGATGGCCCGCCCCCGCTGGAGCAAGCCGTCGGAGAGCCTTTGCCAGTGGTCGGAGGGCAGTATCCTGGGCATCCAGTCCACGGGGATGAGGCGCTCGGGATCGCCGGAGTCGTCGGACTCGAAGGTCGCCCCCAGCTCGCCGAGTCGGCGGCGGGCCGTCGAGATCCGGTCGGAGATGTTTTCGGCCCCGATCCGTTCCAGAGCCTCGAACAGGGGTCCGTAGTGCTCCCTGGGCACGTTCGTCCTCTCGAACACCTCGTTGAACCGGGAAGCCCGATCTCCACGCGCCTCACCTCCAGCGCCGCCCCGCGAGCGGAGCATGCTCAGACTCCACGTCCGACCCTGGTAACCCACGAACGTCCCGGGTCCCAGCCAAGTCAAAGATACGCGCCTCGGAGCCCCGTGTCGTTGGCCCCCGGTACAAAATTTCCGGGGGCCGGGTCCGCTCCCCGGTCAGCGTCCTTCGCGGGCCTGGGGATCCTCGTGGTCCACCCTGCGCTTGACAAGGAGGTTCACGCCGTACAGGACGAGCCCGACGGCTAGCAACAGGCCAGCCAGCCCGAACACGGAGATGTCGCTTATGGCCTGGTAGATCAGGAGCGCCGCCGAGATAATGATGCCGAGGACGGGGAACACGCTCGGGGCGCGGAAGTGATCGTGGTCCACCGGGTCGTTGCGGAGCGCCAGGACGGAGATGTTCACCATTATGAAGGCCAGGAGGAGCAGCACCACGGTCGTCGTCGAGAGGGTATCGAGGGCCGTGGGGAACGGGCCGATCACGGAGAGGAGCACGAAGACCACGGCGGTGGTGAACAGAATCGCCACCCACGGCGTGCGGCGGTTGGGGTGGACCCTGGAGAACATCGAGGGCAGGACCCCCTGATCCCCCATCCCGTACACGACGCGGGAGGCCATGATCAGGTTTATCAAAGCGCCGTTGGAGACCGCAACGAGCGCGATGGCCGCGAAGAACTGGGTCGGGATGGCGACCGGACTCCGCTCCACGATCTCAAGGAGAGGCCCGCTCGACTCGGCCAAGGCGGTGGTCGGCACGACCATCGAGGCGGTGAAGGTGACGAGCAGGTAGATGATGCCGGCCGCCAACAAACCGCCCAGGATGGCGCGGGGATACACGCGGCTGGGTTCTCGCACCTCCTCGGCCACGTTCACCGAGTCGTCGAAGCCGATCAGGGCGTAGAAAGCCAGCACGGTCCCACCTAGTATGGCCGGCAGTAGGCTCGTGCCTTCCTTGAACTCGAAAGCCCTTCCCGGGTCCCCCGTCCCCGCGCCGAGCGCGAAGACCCCGATCAGGACGATCAGCAAAAGGCCGAAGATCTCGATGCAAGTGAACACCAGGTTGAGCCTCACGGACTCCGAGATGCCGTAGAAGTTGATGAACCCGATAATGACCACGAACACCAGCGCGGCTAGGACGGTCGGCACGCCGATGAACTGCTTGAGGTAGTCGCCGGCGAAGGCGAGGCTCAGCGTCGAGGCCGAAGTGAGGCTGGCCGCCGCCACGGCGAAGGCAACCATGAAGCTCACAAACGGGTTCCTGAAGGCGTTGTTGACGTAGGTGGCCGACCCACCGGCCCGCGGGTACTTGGTGACCAGCTCGGCGTAGGACACCGCCGTGAAGATCGCCAGCACGAAGGCGCACAAGAACGCGCTCCAGATGGCCCCGCCGACCACGGCCCCGACCTCGCCGACCAGCGCATAGATGCCAGCCCCTACGATGTCCCCGAGGACGAAGAAGAACAGCAGAAACCCGCCTATGCCCCGCTTTAGCGGCGCGTGTTCCGCCGCCCCTGACGTGGAACCGGATGAACCGGATGCCTCCACTCCCCACCTCCCGTGTCGTCAGCCCGGATAACGGGCCGGCTTCCTGTCACGACCAAAACCTACACATGTTACTAAATACAATTTTAGTCACAGTTCAGGCACCCGGTCAAGCCGCGACGTTCACGAGAAACCTGCAGCAGCCGGATAATTGAGTCCCCAAGGCCGTCGCCCCGTCAACCGCATAAGCCGCACACTCCTTCGCGACACCCGCAGCCGACCGCGAGCCCGCCCTTCTCCAGACCATCCGCCATGCCTATCATGCGAACACAGTAGCGATCCCGAGGTTCCAATCCTCGCCCGACCCGGAGGCCGGGCGCAACAAGACGAGGACGGCAAGCCAACAGATGTATTTCTAGTTCCAATCCTCGCCCGACCCGGAGGCCGGGCGCAACCCTGCCAACCCGAACCCGCCGGCCTCGCAAGCCTATCCTGTTCCAATCCTCGCCCGACCTGGAGGCCAGGTGCAGGTGGCTCGTCCGAGACGCCTGGAACCGCTACCGCTGAGAGGCCCGACCGCCTCGCCGACCGTGACCTATTGGCGCGGCCTCTAAGCTTGCCAGCCTGTTGAAATACGCGTGTCCTCCCGGGCCAGGGATTGGATGTTGGGACCGGTTGATCGGTAGCATTGTTCTTCAGGTCTATTCCGGCAGGAGGCACCGCCATGATGGGTACGAAGGAGCGCAACTTTCAACCACTCCCCGAGGACATCTCGCTCGAAGATCTCGTGGCAGAGGACAACTTCTACCGCCGTCTTCAGGAGAAGCTCGATCTCTCCTTCGCAAGAGAATTGGTGGAGGATCGCTACGCCGCCTCGGGCCGTCCGAGCGTCGACCCCGAGGTCTTCTTCCGCTTGCAACTGGTCATGTTCTATGAGGGCATCCGTAGCGAGAGAGAACTGATGCGCATCGTCTCCGACCGCCTCTCGGTGAGGTGGTACCTCGGCTACGATTTCCATGAGCCACTACCTGACCACTCCAGCCTCACTCGCATACGCGATCGCTTCGGCCTGTCGGTGTTCCGCGAGTTCTTCGAGCGGATCGTACAGTTGTGCGTCGAGGCGGGCCTAGTCTGGGGCGAAGAGTTGTACTTCGATGCCACCAAAGTAGACGCCAACGCCTCCTTGAACTCGATCGCTCCGAGGTTCTACGTGGAGGAGCACCTCGGCGAGGTCTTTACCGTGGAAGAGCCTCCTAACGTCGAGCAAGAGGACCACGTGAGCACGGCCTCCGAGCGGGGGGAGTCGCCGGTGGCCGAGCTTTACGAACTTCCCTCTGTTGGCGACAACGCACTCGCCGAGGAGAATGCCGCAAGAGACGATTGGATCTCCCGAGACGGACGCCAGAGACGCGAGCAAAAGGGCGTATGGTATCGGCGCAAGGCGGACTTTCTGGCGAGTAACACCGACCCTGACTCCTCTCCGATGAAACGTAGGGAAAGCAAAGGCTCACACCTTGGCTACTACACCCACTACGTAGTAGATGGCGGCAAGGCGAGGATCATCCTGGGCGCCCTGGTTACTCCATTTGAGGTCACAGAGAACCAACCGATGCTCGACCTGCTTTGGCGCACCAGCTTCCGATGGAAGATCGCTCCTCAGCAAGTTACCGGCGACACCGCCTACGGTACCACCGAGAACATAGCCGCCGTAGAGCGTGCTGGCATCAGAGCCTATGTGCCATTGACCGGAGCAGGCAAAGCGCGCCCCTACTTCAGCAAGGAGGAGTTCGCCTACGACCCCGAACAGGATCTCTACCAGTGTCCAGCGGGCGAGACCTTGAGGCCGAAGACCTTCAGGGCTGCCAGAAACCAGGTCGTCTACAAGACCGAGCCGGGTACCTGCGACTCCTGCTCGATGAGAGCCCAATGCACCGACAACCAGAGTGGCCGTCAAGTGCTGCGCCACCGCGACGAGCGCTACGTAGATCGGGTCAAAAGCTACCGTGGAACCTTCGCCTACGAGAAGGCACTGCGTAAGAGGCGGGTATGGGTGGAGCCGTTATTCGGTGAAGCTAAGGACTGGCACGGTTTACGCAGGTTCAGACTCAGGAGGTTGGAGAAGGTGAACATCGAGGCGCTGCTGATCGCCTCCGGACAGAACATAAAGAGGTTGGTAGCGGCTCGGGAGCGGGGTCCGCGGAAGTTGGCGCAGGCTGAGGCCTTGCGTCCACCGCACCCGGTGAGTCGTTGCAGATCTCATGTGAGTGGACGGCGGCCTTCTCAGGACTAGAGCAAAGGCGTATTTCAACAGGCTGACAAGCTAAGACGACTGATGAGTAATTGCGAATGACGCAGAAGGAGCCGAAACCTTATGCTGGTACCCGACCTTCTCCCAAAGGTGGTGGCGCATAGTGGATCTCGGAGTGTGGGTAGCAGTGGAGCGAAAACGTACGCTAGGACTCCGCGAAGAGCTCGTATTCGTCCATCTCCGCGGGATCTCGTAGCGGGCGCAAGCCTCCCCCGGCAAGGGACTCGTCCAACTCGAAACTGTAGCGACCGAGCACGTTGACGTGCGAGTGCGAAAGTGGCGAGACGCGCGCG
>JACCTS010000265.1 GCA_013812245.1 Rubrobacter sp. | reverse complement strand
CGACAGGAACAAGACCGTCGGCATCATCTGCCACGGCGGGCTCGTTGCGATCTCTGCCGGCATAGTCGATGGGGTAAGCGCGACGGGATCGCTAGGCATCAAAGACGACCTCGAGAACGCCGGCGCGGCCTGGGTGGACAAGGCGGCGTTCCGCGAGGGCAACCTGGTCTGGGGCCGCGTCGTCCCCGACATCCCCGACTTCTGCCGCGAACTCGTCGCCGCCCTGGCCGAAGAGTAGAAATAAGGGCTCGCAGGATCGTCCCAGACGCCTGACCGCAAAACGTAGAGTTTCCCCTACCGCTCGTTCTGTGAAAATCACAGGTTCCCTATGGCGGAGCTCCCCTGCATGTGTTACAGTGGGCTTACGTTGTAAGTCAACGGGCGGACGGAGGCGAGATGGTCGCGGGAAGCGGGGACGCAGGACACGGCGGAAGTACCGGGGCGACGCCGCTCGAGGAGCGCGTGCGGCGGTTGGAGAAGGATGTGGAAGAACTGCGAGAGCAGGTACGAGCGCAGGCGCAAGGGCGGGCTAGCGCAGAGCCGCTAAACGGGGTGCGTGAGGAGACCTCTGGCGCGTCGGCGACTACTACTGCAGAGCGTCCTGCGCAGAGGGAAATAGTCTCGTCCCCCTTCGCCGAAGCCACCCGCAGTCCCGTGCGGGGCAGGGGTGGAAACGCCCGAGAGAGGGGACCGCTCTTCGGGCTGTTCCCCGACGGGCTGCCGCCTGCGACGTGGTGGGTGGCGAGGGCTGGCGTCGTCCTGCTTCTCGTTGGGGTGTCCTTCCTCGTGCGGATGGGCGTCGAGCAAGGATGGCTGACGCCGGCCGTGCGCGTGACGGGCGGCGTGGTCATTGGCGTCGCGCTCTCTGCCTTCGGGCTGCGTGCCAGAACCTCCCGTCCCGCGTACGCGCAACTGCTCGTGGGCGGTGGTGTCGTGGCGTTCTACCTCTCCGCCTTCGGCGCGTGGAGCGTGTGGCACCTCGTACCCTACGAGGCGGCGTTTGCCTTCTGCGTGCTTACCACCGCGTTCGCGTTCGCGGCAGCGGTGCGTCTGAGCGCGGAGTGGCTCGCGCTGTTAGGCGTCGTTGGCGGCTACGCAACGCCGTTCATGCTGTTCTCTCCGTACTCCAACGTACCAGCCCTGGTCGCCTACTCCCTGCTGCTGCTCGGTGGCTATTTGATGGTCTACGTCTTCAGAGGGTGGCGTTCGGTATACGGCGCCGCCATCCTCGGTATATGGGCGATTCTCGCCGTGTCCGACCTCGGGGCGCGCACCTATACCTCCACCATAGAGGGCGTACTGCCCACCGACGCCGCGTGGTCGGTGTCATCGGGGGCGCTCGTCGCCTGGTTGACGATACTCTTCCTCACCAGCGCCCGCCGCTACCTGCTCGCGGGGACGAGCGCTACGGTAAGCGTCGCTTCGGTGAATGGGGGAGGCCGCAGCGGAGTCCTGACGGATGCGGCCGCCACCAGCGTCGCCCCGCTCGTCGTCTTACTGTTGGTGTGGAGCGCGTGGCCATCGGGAACCGTCTCCGGAGTCGACCTCGCCTCCCTCGCTGTGGCGATGGCGCTCGTTCACTTTATCGCCTACGCCGTCGTCGCCAACAGAGCCCTCTCTTCCTCCGTCGCCGGTGCGTCCAGGGGGCAGCAGGGCAACGGCGGCCTCTTCGAGGCATCCGCCCTTACAGGGCTCCTGGAAGGCGGACCGGCGGAAAGCACTATCGCGCTCGCGCTGCGTTACGCAAGGACCCAGGCGTTCGCTGCCGTCGTGCTCCTTACGCTGGCCGTCGTGTTCATCCTCGACGGGGCGGCCCTGGCGAGCGCCCTCGCCGTGGAAGGCGCGCTCCTTGCCTACCTCGTGCGTCCTTCCGTAGGTGGCGCGACCGCGCCGAGATTCTCCGGGCGACGCCTGATCACCGCGAAGTCCTGGCTCCTCTTGATGTTCGCCGCACTCTACTCTTTGGGCACCGTGGTGTGGCGCGCAATCGACCCGTTCGGCGTGACGGTCAGCGAAGACGCATACCTGCCCTTCCTAAACGGTGACGCCCTCTCTTTGCTCGCGGTCGTCGCCTCCCTGTTCTTCGTCGGCCGGATCGGAGAGCGGGCCGACGCCTCGCCCTGGCGCGGCGTTGCCGCCGGATTCCGCCTGGTCGGGCACCTGATCCTGGCCCTTGGCGTCGTCTCGGAGTTAGTCCGCTCGGACCTCCCTTCGGGAGTCTCTTTTGCCTTCCTCGCGCTCTACGCACTCGCCCTGGCGCTAGCGCGATTCTTCTCGGAGAGCAACCTGCCGACTACGGGCGGACCTCGCGCGCACTCGCCCTCGCCGTGGCGTCCGCCGTCGTGGGTGGCGTCCTGGCTCGACGTCGGCGCTGTGCTCTGCGTGGTCGCGCCGTGGCTGTGGGAGCGCCTCGACATCGCCGGGACGTGGACGGGCTATACCACGGCTGCCTCCCAAGCGTTGTCCGAGCCCGGGGCCAACCTCGCCAACCTCGTCGGCGTCCTCGTGCTTTTCGGCGTCGCTGGGCTCCTCTTCTGGTGGGGCAATGCCAGTAGGGGTTCCTCGACCGCGTGGGAGGATGAAAGCCTGCTACCCTCGGCGGCGGTGCTGTTGCTCGCGGCTTCCACCTTCTTCGCGCTATGTTGGACCTGGACGGTTCTCGACCCCCTCTCGGGCGGCGGCGCGCTCGTTAGCGTCGCGTGGGGCGTGCTGTCCGCCGCACTCCTCGCCGGTCCTGCCCTCCTGCTCGCCCCCTCACCACGAGAGACTGGTTCGGCTGGGCTGGTCTACTGGGCTTCGAGAGCGGGCTACGCCGTGCTCGCATTGGTGGTCGCCAAGCTGTTCCTCTACGACCTCGCCGCAGTCGAACCCATCCTGCGCATACTCCTGTTCTGCGGCTTCGGAACCGCGTTCCTGCTCGCGGCGTACTTGTTCGGCGGCGAAAGGGGTAGATCCCGCTCCGGCACCTGATCGCCGCGAAAACGCATTCGTGTGTTGTAGTGCTCTTCAGAAAGCCGAAGAGTTTGGGGAGGAAGGCCGGGACTCTTGCTCGAGACCCAGGCTATGTCTAGATCTACAGGTACCTTAGGGCAAGAAACGCAAGGGCAGCCCCCACGGCGATGCCGAGGGCAAGAAGCGCGATCAGCCTCGCAACACGTTTCCGGTTCACCTAACCCCTCACTTCTCATAAGCGGGCCGAA
>JACCTS010000253.1 GCA_013812245.1 Rubrobacter sp. | reverse complement strand
CTCCGTCGCGCGAGGCGAAGAGTTGCATCACGGACTGGGAGATGATGGGAATAGGCGTCTCCATGTGCAGGGCGTCGTCCACCAGCCAGTTCACCTCGCCTGTGTCCTCGACGTAGGCCGGAATCTCTCCCGTGCCGCTATGCTCGCGGTAGGCGGCCTCCATCAGGTCCATGAGCCAGGACCGTATCACCGACCCGTGGCGGTAGCAGCGCAGAACCTCCGCGATGTCCAAGTTGTCCCTGTAACGCTCAAGCAGGTCCACACCCTCTGCTATGGCCTGGAGCATCCCGAACTCGATGCCGTTGTGGACGAGCTTGGTGAAGTGTCCCGCTCCCGGAGGGCCGGCGTGGACGTATCCGCCCTCGGTAGCGAGGTCCAGGAGGATCGGCTCGACGCGTTCGACGGCCTCACGCTCGCCGCCCGCCATAAAGCAGGCCCCGTTGCGTGCACCATTTATGCCGCCGCTCGTCCCGAGGTCCACGAATTGGATTCCCTGCTCCTTCAGACGCTCGTGGCGGCGGATAGAGTCTCCCCAGTAGGAGTTGCCGCCGTCCACAAGCACGTCGCCCGCGTCGAGGGTGGAGGCGAGGTCTTCGAGGACCTCGTCCACTGGCGGACCCGCGGGGATGTAGAGGAAGACGGCCCGTGGTGGAGAGAGCTCTGCTTTCAGGTCCTCGTAGGAGCGGACCTCGGTTAGGCCGGCTTCGATCATGTCTTCAGGGGCGCCGTGGCGCGTGAAGCCGACCACGCGAATGCTTTTCTCCAGGGCCTGCCGGGCGAGGTTCCCGCCCATCCGCCCGAGGCCCACGACGCCGTACTCATTCCTTGCGTCCGTCACGATTTCTCCTTCTCTAGCTGTGTTTTCCGAGCGCCCTGTCGAGGTTGAAGGCGGCGCTGATGAGGGTCAGGTGGGTAAAGGCCTGCGGGAAGTTCCCGAGTGCCTCGCCTGAGTGCCCGATCTCCTCGGCGTAGAGCCCGAGGTGGTTGGCGTAGCCGAGCATCTGCTCGAAGATGAGCCGTGCCTCGTCAACCCGTCCGGCCCGCGTAAGAGCCTCCACGAGCCAGAACGTGCACAGGCTGAAAGTTCCTTCCTCCCCGGCGAGACCGTCGGCGGACTTATCGACGTCGTAGCGGTAGACGAGGCTGTTCGCAACGAGCCCGCCGTCCCTCGGCGGGCGGTTGGTGGCGTCGAGGGTCTTGAGCATCCTCGGGTCGTTGGGAGCGAGGAAGAAGACGAGCGGCATGATGAGGTTTGAGGCGTCCAGGGTGTCGTCGTCGTAGGACTGGACGAAGGCCTCGCGCTCGGGGCTCCATCCTCTGTCCATGATCTCCTCGTAGATCTCGTCCCGGACCTTTAGCCACCGCTCGCGATCCGCGGGGAAGGAACGCTTTGCGGCGAGCCTCAAGCCGCGGTCCACGGCGACCCAGCACATGAGCTTGGAGTACACGAAGTGCCGCCTGCCGCCGCGGACCTCCCAGACCCCCTCGTCCTCCCGCTGCCAGTTGTCGCAGACCCAGTTTATGAGCACCCGCAGTCGGGTCCAGAGGTCGTAGGAGATCGGGTCCCCGTGCTTGTTGTAGAGGTACACAGCGTCCATGAGCTCGCCGTAGATGTCCAGTTGCAACTGGTCAAAGGCGCCGTTGCCGAGCCTGACCGGGCGCGAGCCGCGGTAGCCGTCGAGGTGGTCGAGGGTCTCCTCGGTCAGGTCGTGGCGCCCGTCCAATCCGTACATGAGTTGCAGGGAGCCGTCGAGACCGGAGCTCTGGCAGCGGGCTTCGATCCAACCCATGAACGCCCTGGCCTCTTCGGTGAACCCGATGCGCAGGAGGCCGTAGAGGGTGAAGGCGGCGTCCCGGATCCAGGTGTACCGGTAGTCCCAGTTTCGCTCGCCGCCCAAAGACTCCGGCAAGCTACACGTCGGCGCCGCCACGATCGCCCCCGTCGGCTCGAAAGTCAGGAGCTTGAGCGCCAGCGCCGAGCGGTAGACCCTCTCGCGCCAGCGGCCGGTGTAGGTGCATTGCGAGAGCCACCGGCGC
>JACCTS010000251.1 GCA_013812245.1 Rubrobacter sp. | reverse complement strand
GCCTCCACATCCACGCCGCCTCCTATTTCGAGACCACCGAACAGTGGCCAGAGGCCATTCATCACTACCTCCGGGCCGGACTCCAGCGCCAGGCCGCGCGCCTGATCGCCAAATACGGCGAAGAGGTAGTGTCGGAGGGACGCTTAGGCCTCGTAGACGAATGGCTACAGCAGTTGCCTCCCGACACCATTAAGCAGAACGCTCGCCTCAGTTTGTTGTTCGGCGAGACCTGTGGAATGAGAGGGGACTGGGAGCGCGCGCAAGAAGCGCTTCAGCGGTCTCGAGAGTACTTTGCCCGCAAAGGTGACAAGCGCTTTGAGGCATTGGCGTGTTTGAAGCTTAGTTCTGTGCTCTCCAACTACGGCAGCGTAGAGCGATCGGCCGAGGTCGCTGAGGCTGGTGTGGAGCTCGTCCCCCCAGACGCAATCGGCACCCGATTGCGCCTCGAGGGAAACCTCGCAATTACTCGCACGTGGCTTGCTGGATCCTTGGAAGACGTGGTCCGGGAGTGCCAACGCGTCGCTGTGGAAGCAGCGTCGAGGGGTCTGGAACACTTCGCTGCAATCGGGTACCACAACGCCGGGGAGGCACAATTGCGGATGGGCGAGATTGCGAGGGCGCTGTCGAATCTCGAGAAAGCTGCGCGGTTCTGGAGCGAAACCCCAACCAATCCGTTCGCCGATAACGAGGTGCTCTCGCTCGCTCTCGTTGTCCACGGTCATTTGGACAGGGCCGAAGCGGTCGCGAGGGACGCAGTACGCCGGACCTCGCCGTGGCCGCGTCCGCGATCGCACGCGCTTTACGCATTGTCAGGCGTCTTGTTGTCTCAGGGTCGGGTTACCGAGTCCATAGACGCCCTAAGGGAAGCGACATCTAACCGAATGGTCTTGGGCGCGGCGCATCGCCTGTTTCTTAGCCGTTTGATTGAGTCTCTATTCTTGGCTGGCTCGCCGGCAACGGAGGTGCATCAGATCCGCCAAGATATCGATTCGGGGTCACCCGCGGACCCCCGATACTCGGCTGACGTCGCTCCTGCGCTCGCAATCGCCGACCACTCATCGCGAGCCTGCGCTGGTGAATGTCAGCGGCACCGCTCAGTGTTGATAAAGGCAGCGGAAAGTGGAGCCAAGTTCACGAGCATTGCTGGCCTCGTAAAGATCGGAGCACTGAGTTTCGACCACCGTGAAATACGACTGAAGCGACAAGCCTGGAGAACACTGGCCGACGCTGTGCATCTGGGCTTCGTTGCACCGATTCGACTCTGGGTCCGCCGATATGCGCCACATGGGCGAGTCGCGCTCGCCCGTCCGGATGGGGCGTCTCTCATATCTAGACTGATGGACATCGATCCGGACGGATGGAGATCAGAGGTCATTCAGTTGCTCGCTGCAGCAGATGGCACCAGCAGAGCAACGCTGCTGAGGTCGGTGGCCCGTCACGCAAACCGTGAAACGGTAGTCGCCCTTCAGCAGATCCAGGGCGACGACGTTGCGGAGCTGCGTCGTCAATTGCAACACGCCCAGGCGTCCCGGCTGTATCTGCGAACATTGGGTGGGACAAGCCTCCACCGCGGTAGCTGGACCGGACCGGTGGTGAGCATCGAAAAGCGCCGCGTGCGGTCATTGCTGGCCGTGCTTGGTGCTCATGCCCATATGACTCTCACGCGTGACATGGCTATCGATATCCTTTGGCCAGAAGCGGATGGCGATTCGGCCGTAAACAATCTCAACCAGACCGTGTTCCAACTCCGCCGCTATCTAGACCCTGCCTACCGTCAAGGCGAGAGCCCAGAGTACGTGATCAGCTCGTCGGAACAGGTCGGCTTGTCAGATGACTTGGTACATACCGACCTCCAGGAGATTCGGCGGCTTCAGGATCGCATTGCAAGCGCATCGTGGCAGCAGCGCCAAAACGCAGCCGCAAAGGTCATTGGCCTCGTCGCGGGGGAATTTCTCGCCGACTTGCGTTACGAAACCTGGGTTACTCGGCTTCAAGTCGGCGTACACAACGAGATTCGCGCGCGTCTGTTACCCATCGCCTTGCAAGCGGATGCGTCGTTCAACGTGCAGATCGCAACTGACGCCGCGGCAGCCCTGACCTTGATCGATCCGTTCGACGAGGTCGCCACGCTAGCACTCGCGGAATGCCTCTCCCGCTCTGGCCGGAGGGTGGCCGCCAGACAACTCCTCATCCGGTATGCAGAACAGATGCGCAATGAATTTGAAGAGGACCCATCTCCGCAAGTAGCCGAAGCCACGGCACGCCTGCGCAATGGGTCGAGTCAACAATGACTGGACCCCAGCCGTTACAACCAACGTCAAAGGCTTGACTCCGCAAGCCTGTCCACCTAGAGTACGGGTATCCGATAGTACTTTGGTACTTCGGGCAACCGTGGGACGCGCAGATCCGTCAACTGAACTTGGGCACTTAGGTTGACGGGGAGCAGGTAGTGCAACCGACCGTTCCGTCACCGGAGTGTGTCGGTTGTATTGTGTTCGCACTGAAGAAGAGGGCACCTTCTGATGAGCAGAGAACTCACCCGAGGCTGGTAGCAATGGATCGCGAAGTTGTTAGGCGCAGTCTTGCGCGCATTCTCGCGCTCGCTGCGTCGCTAGGGGCGCTGGCAGCCCTAGCTCTCGCTGGAGGAGCGTCCTTCAGCGGTCTATGAGCCAACGCATGCTACGATCGGAGTCACGGAACCCACAGGGTTGATGGCATACGGTTGAGCACGCAGCTTCGCCTCTACATCGTTACCACCGTAGCCGCTGCGGGCATCTTGCTCGCAGCGGCTTTCGCATTCTGGCCGATCAAGAGCGCCATTGGCGGCGCCATCGGCCTCATTTTCTGGTGCCTTCTGACCTTTGTGGCGAGCGCCCTTCCAGTGCGATTGCCGAGAGGCCTTCACGTGACAGTCGCATTCGCGCCTGCCACTGCAGCGATGCTGTTGGGCGGACCAGCGGCAGCGGGACTTGTGGCGGTGCTCGGCACATTCGATCTAAGAGAGTTGCGTGGAAAAGTTCCGTGGTACGGAGTTCTCAACGACCACGCGTGCTTCGCAATCGCCGCCACAGCTTCGGGCATTAGCCTCGAGGTATTGCTGACCGTCGCCAATGTCTCGGTGGCTCCTGTCGGCGGTTCGCTCTTGGGATTCGCATCATTCATCGTCGCATCCGGACTATATTTCGTCATCAATAGCGCACTTTCCATCACCGTCGTCCATCTCCGCACAGGCGTTCCGTTGAGAACCGTATGGGCCGAAGATGTAGGCGGAATCGTCTTAAGTCTGATTGCGCTGGCGCCCCTCGGCTGGCTCATGGCACAAGTTTTTCAACTTCCAACCGGAGTTGGCTGGTGGGCAACATCACTGTTCGTTGTGCCGCTCTTTTCGACGCGGCTGGCGTATGCGCGGTATGTCGAGACTCGGGAGTTGTTCGAGCAAACGATCGAGGCGCTGTCGAAGGCGGTCGACGCACGGGACGTGTACACGCGGAACCATTCGAGCCGCGTCAGCCA
>JACCTS010000225.1 GCA_013812245.1 Rubrobacter sp. | reverse complement strand
TCACCGGCAGGCTGCTCAGGAAGATCCTCTCTCACACCGTGGCCTTCTTGCTCAACCACCGGATGGGCAATCCGCCCCTACAGCTCTCGAAGCTACTCATCTAAAACCCGCACACGGGGTTAGTTAGGCGATGCTAGAGATCAACTCTCCGGAAAACCACGAAAGGGCCATCTCGATCAGCGGAATCTGCAAATTCCGCAAAGTCCACGTTCGCAGAGGAAGTCAACGCCAACCTCACGCTCAACTGTTCACAGGTTCATTGTGGTTTGGGACGACCATCATGCTTACGGATCCATCGGTGCTAGCGGTAACGTCACCGACTCCACCCCCTCCTCCGCATCCCTACTGAGCACCCCAAACCCCCACGGAGACGCATGCACCAAAGGCACGATCGTACCCGGCTGTCCGGACGCCGCATCAAGCCCAAACATCGCTACCACCATTGGCAGCCACGCATCGCCCCCCTCGATGCTGAGCACGATCGAGGAGTCCGTCAGCTGGCTTCGCGTGAACTGCGAGAGCACCGGCAGGAAATACACGTTGCCCTCCGCGCCTTCGAGGTCATCCTGCGTCGTGTCTGGAATCGTGTAGTCTACGATGATCGATTGTCCTGCTGTAATGCGAACATGAATCGGACTGTCCGTCGCGGAGTCGCCGATGTTCGTGCCGGTTACCAGCATCACCCTATTGATATCAGTCCGCACGCGGCCACCAACAATCTGCCGTACGGGAAGCGAGATGCGACCCTCCGACGAGTCGGTGCTGAGAACCGTCTCGATCACCTCGTCATACCCGAGCGGGACGACATTGCCGGTCGTGAACCGCTCGCACCAGGCCGCGATGACGCTGGGGCGCCACGCGTCCGAGCCGCGCGTGCCGATCCGCATTTAGTAGTTCTCCGGCAGCACCTGCTGCTCCGAGATGTCGTGGCGGTACAGCTTACCGCCGCCGGTGTCCACCGACCCGAAGCTCAAGTCGCGATGCACTACGTCGAGCCCGTTCTGGTTCATGATGACGACAAGCTCGCTCTCGGAGCCCGAGTCGGGCAGAGTGCTGGTCAGCGTTGCGATCCACAGATTTCTGATAAAGGGCATGGGCCTCTCCTTTCAGGACAGTAAGCTTGTGTATTACGTGGCCTCAATCTCCCTAACATATCCTCGGCAACGGGTCACCGACGAGCATGTCTATCATGCGCGCGCCGCCGAACCGGGTGTGCATGAGGACCATCCGCTCCGGCTCCTCGCGGATCTCGCCGATGATCCCGGCCTCCTCACCACCCTCGACGCTCCTGAGAGCCTCAAGCGCGGCGTCAGCGGCTTCGGGGGCGACGACGGCGAGCAGCTTGCCCTCGTTTGCGACGTAGAGCGGGTCTATGCCCAGGATCTCGCACGCCCCGTTGACGACCTCCCGGATTGGGATCCTTTCTTCCCACATGACGACTCCGTACCCGGAATCGCGGGCCAGCTCGTTCAGAACCGTGCCGACGCCGCCACGCGTGGGGTCCCGCATGAAGCGGAGCCCGGAACCTGCGGTCTCCTTTAGCGTCTGTACGAGCGGCGTGAGGGGTCTGGTGTCGGAGAGAACGTCCGCTTCGAGTTCGAGGTCACCGCGGGCGATCAGGATGGCCGCACCATGATCCCCGAGCGTCCCGGAGCAGAGTATTTTGTCCCCTGGCCGCACGGAGGCGGACGACAGGTTCAACTCCGGGTCAGCGATGCCGACGCCGGTAGTAATGACGTACAGTCCGTCGGCCTTTCCACGCTCGACGACCTTGGTGTCGCCGGTGGCTATCGTGACCCCGGCGTTCCTGGCGGCTGCTGCCATCGCCTCTATTTCGTGTGTCAGCGCCTCCGTCTCGAGGCCCTCCTCGACAATCAGGGCGGCAGAGAGAGCGAGCGGGGTGGCGCCGGAGACGGCAAGGTCGTTGACCGTGCCGTTGACGGCCAGCTCTCCGATGGAGCCTCCGGGGAAGACGAGCGGACGCACCACGTACGAGTCGGTGGACAGAGCGATGCGAGCATCGCCGAACGGGAGCACCGCCGCGTCGGACAGCGGCGCGAGCGCCGGGTTGTCGAAGGCGGGTAGCAAGAGGCCCTCTATGAGCTTGTGGGTCGCCTTGCCGCCGGCGCCGTGGCTCATGTCTATGCGCGGGGCCGTGAACTTCGGCGGCCTGCGGCGATTCTGCTCCAGCGCATCCAGGACGCGCTGTTCTCTGCCCTCGCTCATCTGGAGCCGATCTCGACCTTCTCGAACGACTTGCGGCCGAAGTTGTAGTACGCGGCGCAGGCGCCCTCGGAGGACACCATCAGCGCGCCGAGAGGACGCTCCGGCGTGCAGGCCGTACCGAATACCTTGCACTCCGGCGGCTTGAGCACACCCTTCAGAACCTCGCCGCACTGGCAGGCTTTGGGGTCCGCGACGCGCACGCCCGGCGTGGAGTAGCGCAGCTCCGCGTCCAGGTCTGCGTAGTCCGCCGACAGCTTCAGGGCGGACTGGGCGATGAAGCCGAGCCCGCGCCACTCGAAGTATGGCCGGAGCTCGAAGACCTCGGACATTGCTTCGAGTGCCTTGAGGTTCCCCTCCCATAAAACGGCGCGGCCGTACTGGTTCTCGACCTCGCAGCGTCCCTCGTCTAGCTGGCGTATGAGCATCAGGACGGACTGCATCAGGTCCAGCGGCTCGAAACCGGCGACCACGCACGGCTTGCCGTAGTCGGCGGGCATAAACTCGTATGGTCGGCAGCCGATCACGGTCGAGACGTGCCCCGGCCCGATGAACGCGTCGAGGCGTAGATCCGGCGAGTCGAGGAGCGCCCGCACTGGCGGTACGATGGTCACGTGGTTGCAGAACACGGAGAAGTTCTCGATCCCCTCTTTCTTCGCCCGCCGCAACGTGAGCGCCGTGGACGGGGCCGTAGTCTCGAACCCAATGGCGTAGAAAACGACTTCGCGGTCGGGGTTCTCCCGCGCTATCCTCAATGCGTCCAGCGGCGAGTACACCATGCGGATGTCGGCGCCCTCGGCCTTGACTTCGAGCAGGTTCCCTCGGGAGCCGGGGACGCGCATCATGTCGCCGAAGCAGGTAAAGATGACCTCGGGACGTTCCGCAATGGCTATCCCCTCATCCACCCGGCCCATCGGGAGCACGCAGACGGGGCAGCCCGGTCCGTGCACCAGCTCCACCTGATCCGGCAGCAGATCCTTTATCCCGTGCCGGTAGATGGTGTGGGTGTGTCCCCCGCAGACCTCCATTATCTTGTAGTGCCGGTTAGGATCGACGAGACCGGCGATCTCCGCTGATACAGCCCGCGCCAGGTCCGCGTTCCGAAACTCGTCCACGTATTTCATCTTGGCCTCCCTCTGGCCGACGCTATCAGCATTCAACTACCAGCCGCGAGTTTTTCCGCGTCAAGTGCCTTTCCGATGGCGACGCCACCGTGCGTCAACAGGATCTCTCCAGCTTTCACGGGGGCGACAAGTTCCACGGCTATCTCCGTCCTGTGACCGGCGGAGTCCTCACAGACGGCATCATCGCCTCGGATGGAGACGACCCGCACGGGGATGCCGGCGTCGGAGCAGACGACGCAGCCGTCGTGATCCAGCGCGCAGTTTCCTACCAGTGTCAGATCGTTCTGCACGATCACTCTATCCTGGAGGTCTTGAGTTCCTCCAACTCCTGCTCGTAACCCTCGCCGATATCTTCGAGCGCTTTGAGGGTGGCATGCGCTTCTTTCTCGTCTATCTTCGACATGGCGAAGCCGACGTGGATCAGGACCCAATCCCCGACCTCCACCCTCTCCTCCTCATAGTGGACCAGCCCGATGTTTATGTTGCGCCGGACGCCGCTGACTTCAGCCTTAGCAAGCGTCAGATCCTCGTCTATGATCTCCACGATCCGTCCCGGTATCCCAAGACACATGTGTTGGCTCCCTTCGTTTAGCCGTCAGCATTTACTTCGACCTCCGCTGAGATCGTGACAGGTAGGCCGAGCGGCAGCGTCGCCATGCCCACAGCGATGCGGGCGTGCATTCCACTATCAGCTACCTTTCCCCGCAAGTCCTATCCGCCAGTACCGCCTGTCCCAATGCGAGTCCTCCGTCGTTGGTCGGCACACGGCAGTGCCGGTAGACCTGGAAGCCTTTCCCCTCCAGCAACTCTATCACCTGTTCCAACAGAAGCATGTTCTGGAAAGTACCGCCGGAGAGCGCGACCGCAGTTGTCCCCCCCACCTCCCGGACCTCCTCGCAGCCTGCAACAACGGCCTCTGCCATCGTCCGGTGGAACCTGGAGGAGATCTCCCCGACCTCGCGCCCGGATAGCAGCCCCTCGACCACCCCGGCCACGATCCCGCCCGTCTCCAAGATCCACCCCCCACTTTCAGGACGCAACCGGAAGGGATAGCCCTGGTCTGCCGGGCCATCGGCGGCAAGCTCCAACTCCACGGCAGCCTGTCCCTCGTATGTGGTCCGCTCCGTTCCCGGCACCCCCACGAGGGCCGCGACAGTGTCGAAGAGCCGCCCGGCGCTGGAGGTCGGCGGGGTGTTCAGCCCGTGCTGCACGAGCCGGGCGATGAGGCGGACGTTTCTCTCGCCCGCACCGCGAACCGCCGCCAGCGGGAGCTTCGCGGTTTCCTCTTCCCCATAGAGTGCGATGAGTTGGGCGAGCGC
Organism: Rubrobacter sp.; assembly: GCA_013812245.1. Lineage (GTDB taxonomy): Bacteria > Actinomycetota > Rubrobacteria > Rubrobacterales > Rubrobacteraceae > JACDGB01. The sequence continues at coordinate 311 of JACCTS010000225.1, read as the reverse complement.
CATCCGCCACGGCTGACGGATGGCCGCCGAACCGCCCGGCAGGGGAGCGTATTCCAGATGTCCCCGCCGCATGAAGCCATCTTCCAGGCTCCCCTCGAAGAACTCCCCGCCCCAGACGGCCCCGTCAGTGCCGAATCCCGTGCCGTCGAGGGAAACCCCGACCACACGTTCGTCTCCCGGCCGCTCGTTGTCGGCCAGGCAGCTTGCCAGGTGCGCGTGATGGTGCTGCACTCCCACGGCCGGCAGTCCGGCCTCTTCGAGTTCCCTGGCGTACTTCGTCGAGAGATATTCTGGATGCAGGTCGTAGGCGA
>JACCTS010000224.1 GCA_013812245.1 Rubrobacter sp. | reverse complement strand
GTGGTTGTGGCGTGCGTGCTCGCCCTCCTCTTCGCACTCTTCTTGCTCCGCCGGCGCGGCCGCTCGAACGGCAGATAGCTTCGCCACCCAACTTACCAGGACCTATTCACCCGAGTGCGTGGAAGGGCGTAGGAGGTTCCGAGAAGTTCGCAGGGGATCTTTTTCCTCGTAACGTTTATAGTAACGCTCGGAAGATGATCGTCTTGTAGGGTTGCGTTGTGACGACGGGAGGAGTAACCGGACAGCGGCGAAGATCCGGCGGGATGAGCCGCCATGCGGCCGCTTCCTGGCTGGCCTGGTCGCTTGCTGGTTTCTCGCTCGTCTTCGCCGCCGCGACCATCGCGTTGTATATCCTTACCCGATCCTTGCAGCCTCCCAGCACCTGGGGAACGGGTGGCGTGAGCGTAGTGATCATCTTCGTGCTGCCCTTCCTCGCCTTCCCCATAGTAGGCGCCCTGATCGGCTCCAGGTGCCCCGAGAACTCTATCGGCTGGATCTGCTTGGCCATCGCCATCTTGTGGATGCTCTACGTACTGACCAGTGTGTACGGGGCGTATGGTCTTCTGGCGGCGAACCCCGGATCGGTCCCGTTCCCAGCGGGGATCGGCTCGCTCGGCGAATGGCTATGGGCACCCGCTGTAGGGCTGCTCGGCACCTACCTGGTTCTGCTGTTCCCCGATGGGCGGCTTCCTTCCAGGAGGTGGCGTCCTTTGGCCTGGCTATCCGGAGCGGTGATCGTCCTGGCAAGCGCCGGCATCGCCCTCACCCCCGGACCGCTAGCGGACTTGGGCAGCGGCATCCGCAACCCGTTCGGGCTAGAGGGGCACCCTGGGGTGGCGGATGGACTGCACTACATCATCGCGCTGCTTCCCGTGTGTATCCTCGCCTCGGCGGTCAGCCTGATCTTGCGTTTTCGTCGTGTCGTCGGTGAGGAGCGCCAGCAGATCAAGTGGGTCGCCTTCGCCGCCTCGCTGGTGGGCCTGCTGTATCTGTCCACCATGATAAGCGCGGTCTTCATCGTGCCCGATGCTACTGGAGGCACGCAGTCGCTTTGGCTGAAGCTCCTGCAGGATGCCGTGACAGTGAGCTACGCCGGCATACCAGTCGCCGTGGGTCTCGCCGTCCTCAAGCATCGCCTCTACGACATAGATGTGCTCATAAACCGTGCCCTGGTCTACGGCTCGCTCACGGTAACGCTCGCTTTGGTCTACGTCGGGGGCGTGGTCTTTTTGCAGTACGTCTTACGCACCCTCACGGCTCAGGGGTCCTCCCTAGCGGTTGTCGCTTCCACGCTAGCCATAGCCGCCCTGTTCAGCCCGCTGCGCCGTAGGGTGCAGGCGCTCGTGGACCGGCGCTTCTACCGCCGCAAGTACGACGCAGCCAAGACGCTTGAGGCCTTCGGGGCTAGGCTGCGAGAGGAGACGGACCTGGACGCCCTGAGCGACGACGTGGTGGGGGTAGCGAGGAGGACCGTGCAACCGGCCCACCTCTCTTTGTGGCTACGCCCCGATCCGGATCCAGAGGCCAGGAGCTTCGCTTTCAGGCAGTTCGGGCACGATGAGGAGTAGGCCCTTTCCCTTGCTTTATTCACCGGAGTGCGTGGAAGGCTAATTCTGCGAACTTTGCGTGTAGGGGGTTCCCGGAAGTCCGCCACGAAAGAACCGGATATCACCCGTTTGGGGGATACCCGGATGCTCCAGCCTTGCTACCCTGGGTGCAACCGCTCCGGTGGGGAGCGAGGGCAAGGAGGACCGCATGGAGGACGTCAAGCAGCTAACACCCGAACGTATCATGAACCTCGGCATGGCGTTTTGGGGCTCCAAGACGCTGTTGAGCGCGGTCGAGATCGGCGTGTTTACCGAGCTTGCCAAAGAGCCCCTGGACCTCGAAACGCTCTCCGAACGCCTCATGCTCCACCCGCGCAGCGCGAGGGACTTCCTCGACGCGCTCGTCGCCCTTGGCATGCTGGAGCGAGACGGCGACCGGTACTCCAATACCCCCGAAACCGACCTCTTCCTCGACCGGGCGAAGCCTTCGTACGTCGGGGGCCTGCTCGAGATGGCCAACGCGCGGCTGTACCCGTTCTGGAGCTCGCTCACCGAGGCGGTGCGCACCGGGAAGCCCCAAAACGAAGCGAAAAGAGGAGAGAACTTCTTCGCCGCCCTTTACGCCGACCCGGCCCGGCTCAAGGAGTTTATCGAAGCCATGACCAGCGCCAGCCTGGGCGCGGCGATGGCGATCGCAAACAAGTTCCCGTGGGATAGGTACGAGACCTTCGTGGACGTCGGAACGGCCAAAGGCGCCCTGCCGGTGCAGGTGGCGCGGACCCACGGGCACCTCTCGGGCGGAGGCTTCGATCTGCCGCCCATCGGCCCGTTCTTCGAAGAGTACGTCGACTCGCACGGCCTCGGCGATCGGTTGCGCTTCTACCCGGGCGACTTCTTCGAGGACCCGCTGCCGGCGGCGGACGTGCTCGTGATGGGGCATATCTTGCACGACTGGGACCTCGAGGAAAAGAAGATGCTCCTCGGCAAGGCGTACGAGGCACTTCCCAAGGACGGGGCGCTGATCGTCTACGAATCGCTCATCGACGACGATCGGAGAGAGAACGCGTTCGGGCTGCTGATGAGCTTGAACATGCTGATCGAGACGCCGGGCGGCTTCGACTACACCGGAGCGGACTGCCGCTCGTGGATGGGCGAGGCCGGCTTCCGCGAATCCTACGTCGAGCACCTGGCGGGCCCCGCCTCGATGGTGGTGGGGATCAAATAGCGCACGAGCACGATGCGCGGTTTTTTGAGGCTAGCGCTGCCCTTATTCACCGTACGTCGGGGAAGGCTTATTCCCGGAACTTCGCCCCGAGGGGGTTCTAAGAAGTTCGCATATCCCCGGTCTGCTAGTGTTATGGCCCTCTCATAGGCCGGGCCCATTGGACCGGGGATATAGGGGTGGAGTCGTGGCCCTTATCGCCCCCTAGCGCTCTCAGCCGCGATGAGTAGC
>JACCTS010000211.1 GCA_013812245.1 Rubrobacter sp. | reverse complement strand
CCCCGACCAGGTAGACGAGCGCCTCCATCACGTCCGAGGAAGTGATGATACCGACCAGTTCATCATCTTCGAGCACGGGGAGACAGCCGATCCAACGTTCCCGCATCGCGTTCGCCGCCGACTCTATAGGGTCGTCGGGATGTGCCGTCACGGGCTCCCGCGTCATGACCTCCGAAGCCCTTATCCGCTCCAGCGCCGCGGCCCGCTCCGGGTCGCCGAGCACCGGGGTGGCCGAGCGCAGATCCCGGTCGGATACAACCCCGACCAGGCTATCCCCATCCGTCACAGGTAGATGCCTGATGCGCCGCTCCCGGCATAGCGCGAGCGCCCTGACGGCCGTGGTATCCGGTGTGATCCGCACGACCTCCCAGCTCATCGAGTCCCTGACCAGTAGCATGGTCCACCTCCCACGTCACGTGTCCTCTATTGTACAGAGGGATCCATCCTCCCGACGAAGGCTGGTATAAAGAACCCCATGCCTGAACCCCTCCACACGCTGATGGCCGACCCGATGATGGCTCTCGTCCACGATAACTTCACCGGTGTCGAGGCCCGCTGGTGGTGGGAGCGTCGCATGAGCGGCGGCATAGAAGTGTGCCAGGAACTCGATCCCGAGACCATGAGCCGCGAGGTCGCCGCAAGAACCGGCAAAGAAGAAGCCGAAGTCCAGCGGATCATAGAAGAAGAGCTTGGACTGGAAGACGAGGAGCCAGTGGTCCTCACCTTCGAGATAGCGGGCGACGCCACGACGGTCGCCGCCGCCCGCATGCTCCGCGAACGTTCCTCAGAGCCGGAAGGTATCGCGGTTGGCCTCTACCGCCGGGTCGAAGATGCGCTCAAGACCGGGTAGAAAACCGAAGACAGCCTCTTACCCCGTCGTTCTCAGTACCTCGGCATCGAAGGATCTTCGCGTGAGTAGGCGTCGAGGCCGCCTTCGAGGTTGAGTACCTTCCCGAATCCGGCTTGCTGGAGAGCCTGCGTGACGTAGGCGCTGCGGGAGCCGTGGTGGCAGATCACCACGGTCTCCGCTGATGGGTCCAGCTCCGAAACCCGTTCGGGCATCTCGCCCATCGGGATTAGCTTCGAGCCCTCTATCCTGGCAATCTCGAACTCCCACAGCTCGCGCACGTCGAGCAGCACGGGGGTGTCGCCATCGTCGAGCCGGCGTTTCAACTCCTGCGGCGTGATGTTCTCGTAATCAGGAGCCTGCATCTCAAAACTCGTAGTCAACGACGATGCGGCCTGTAGTGCGCTCGTCCAGTTTCTCCACTACGGTGAGGTGCGCCGGGTGCTGCATGTACTCCTGAAGGCCGTCCCGATCCTCGAAGCGCACAAAGAGCGCGTGCGTGTACTCTCCGGAGCGCCCGGAGAAGTCCTCCCCCACCGACAGGTCCACGGCGCTGGACACCTCGTCTTTCAGGGCCTGGATAGAGGAGAGGAGATCCTCAGCCGCTTCCTGCGCGGTTTCCTCCCGAACGGCAAAAAACACCAGATGGTCCACCATTTGTATCTCCCTTATCTCGTAATTTTTGGGCGGAGTCTAACAGCGGGTATTCGCTACCGGTATCGGCGATTGGACTCCTCGATGCGATAGTCGTTGATGGAGGCGTCGCGCCGGCGCATGAGGCCGTTCGCGTCGAACTCCCAGTGCTCGTTGCCGTGGCTGCGCCACCACTGTCCGTCCGCGTCCCGGCACTCGTACTCGAAGCGCACGGAGATGCGGTTGCCCTGATAGCACCACAGCTCTTTCATGAGGCGGTAGTCGAACTCCCGCGCCCATTTGCGTTGGAGGAACGCCACGATCTCCTCGCGCCCCTGGAAGAACTCGTCGCGGTTGCGCCACTCGGAATCCTCGGTGTAGGCGAGCGAGACCGTTTCGGGATCCCGGGTGTTCCAGGCGTCCTGGGCCATCTTTACCTTCTGCCGGGCCGTCTCCTCCGTGAAGGGCGGAACGGGCGACCTGGCTTGCTGCTCTTGCTGCTCTTGCATACACGCTCCTTTCCCGACTTCCGGTTCCATACTCTCACAGAGTGCGGCGCGGTTCAGCAGGCGGCTATCCTTCGACTCCCTTCTCACCTCGGGGGGCGCGGTTGACGAGGTAGATGCCTGAGACCACGAGGGCGGCGCCGAGGAGCAGCGAGGGCCTCAAAGGCTCATCGAGGACGATGTTCCCGATCACGATGGAGACCAGCGGTACGAAGAACACGTACGCCGCGACCTTGCTGGCCTCTCCCGCGCGCACCAGTGCCAGCCACAACAGCCACGCCATTGCCGTCCCGAGAACCGCCGAGTACAGCAGGCTCGCCACGAACGACCCGGTCCATGAAACCGCCGCGAAGGAGTCCACGAAGAGCCCCGCGACGGTGAGGATCACACCCCCCGCCAGGAACTGCAGGGCGATGGTCCACAGCATCGGGACACGCTCCTGCGTCCGCTTGAAGTACACCGTCCCCAGAGCCCATGCAACGGCGGAGGCTGCGGCGAAGGCTATCCCCGTCGCGGAGACCGTACCGGAGAATCCGCCGAGGCTCACCGCCACTATCCCGCAGAAGCCGAGCAGGAGACCGGCAAGCTTCGCCGGACCGAGGGGCTCGCCGAGCAGAGGCCACGACAGAAGGCCGGTAAGGATGGGCTGGAGGTAGATCAGAATAGCCGCCGTCCCAGAGGGCAAATACGCCATGGCGACCGATTGCAACCCCAGGAACAGCACCACGTTGAACAGCGCCAGCCAGGCATAGACCGGCCAGCTGCGGCGCAAGTCCGGACGGCCTCCCCTCAAGAAGGCGAGGAGCACCACCGCCGCGCCGCCTATGACGCCGCGCATCCCCGCGAAGAGAATCGGCGGCGCGTCGGAAAGCCCGATCTTCATGGCCGTGAACGTCGAACTCCAGAACAGGACCAGCAGCACGAACGCCGCCACGGTGAGGCCGCGCCCGCCCTTCAAGAGCGTTTCTCAGGCGTTGGGGTAGAAGTTACGCACCCAGCGGTGGGCCTTGAGCCTGTGTACCTGGTCCTCTGGCAGCCCCTCGCCGTCGCCGACGGCCATGTTCCGCTCCACGTTGCGCACCGAGCGCATCCCCGGTATCACGGTGGAGACGGCCGGGTTGGAGAGGATGTAACGGAGTGCTATCTCCGCGATCTCGTCCTCCGTCGCACCAAGCTCGGAGACGATGGCCCGCACCCGCTCCTGCACCTCGCGCTTGCGGTCGCCCTTGAAGTACTCGTTGCGGAAGTCGCCGTCCTCGAACTCCGTATCGGGTGTGATCCTGCCGGTCAAAGCGCCCTCATCGAAAGGCACCCGCACGATGACCCCGACGTTGTGCGTCTGGCAGAAGGGCAGAAGCTCGTCCTCCGGGCTCTGGTCGAAGACGTTGTAGATCACCTGCACCGTGTCAACGAGGCCGCTCTGGACGAGACGCAGGGCATTCTCCGGCTGGTGGTCGTTTATGGAGACTCCGAAAGCCCGGATCTTGCCTTCCTGCTTGAGCTCTTCAATGGCCTCCTGCCAGCTTCCATCGCCGACCCACTGGTCCTGCCACACGTGGAACTGCTGCACGTCCAGCGTATCCACGCCGAGGTTCTTCAAGCTCTCCTCCGTGCACTCCCTAACGTAGTCTGCCGGGAACACATCGTCCGGCTGCAAGCCTTCGGGCGCGGGCCAGATGCGGTTCTTCGGTGGGATCTTGGTGGCGACCCGAACGGTCTCCTCGCGGTCCTTTATGACCTGCCCGACGAGCTTTTCGCTGTGGCCGCCCCCGTAGGCGAGGGCTGTGTCTATGAAGTTCAGGCCGAGGTCTATGGCCCGGTTTAGGGCTTTGAGGGACTCCTCGTCCTCGGCGCCGAGCCAGGCGTCCTGGCCGATGCCCCAGGCCCCGTAGCCTATCTCGGAGACTTCGAGTCCGGTGTTCCCGAGCGTTCTGTAGTTCATGGTTCCCCTTCTTATCGTGAGACGTACGTGTCCATGGTAGCACCCACGCGGCGGCGATCCTGTACGCGCCGTCCCTCCGGCGAGGGTAAACTGTGCTTCATCGGAATCCCTGGGGAGATGAACTTTGCGTATCCTTGACGACAGGCAACAGGCGCTGGTCGAGCGCGAACGGAAGCTGCTTCAGGAACTGGTCGAGTTCCTGAAAGGATTCGGGGCGCCTGGCGATGACGCTGAGCTGGTGCGGCGGGCGCTGCTCGACGTGGACGAGCTTTTCCTGCTCGTGATCGTGGGCGAGTTCAACTCGGGCAAGAGCGCGTTCATCAACGCCCTGCTAGGGGCCGAGGTCTCCGAGGAGGGCGTCACGCCGACCACCGACAGGATCACGGTTCTGCGACACGGTCCGGAGCCAACCTCCCGCGAACGGCGCGAGGGCGTGCTGGAGCGAGAGTACCCGAACGATTTTCTGCACGAGGTATCCATCGTGGACACGCCTGGCACCAACGCCATCATCCGCCAGCACGAGGAGCTGTCCCGGGGCTTTGTGCCGAGGAGCGATCTCGTCCTGTTCGTCACGTCGGCCGAGCGGCCGTTGACGGAGAGCGAGCGGGGGTACCTGGAGATGATCCGGGACTGGGGCAAGAAGATAGTCCTGATCGTGAACAAGGCAGACCTCCTGGGCGGCGAGGAGAGCATTGACAAGGTGCGCTCTTTCGTCGGGGACGGTCTGAAATCCACCCTCGGCCTCGCGCCTCCGATATTCTTCGTCTCCTCCACCCTGGCCCAGAAGGCGAAGCGGGCTTCCAGCGAGATGGAGCGGGACGCACTGCTCGCGGCGAGCGGCTTCGGGGAGCTGGAGCGCTACGTCTCGGACGTTCTGGACGAGGAAGGGCGTGTCCGCATCAAGCTGGAGAGCCCACTCGGCGTCGTGGAGGAGTTGGTCCGGCGATACGGGAGGACCGTCGGGGAGCGGTTGAGTTTGCTGGAGGACGACTTTCGGACGGCGGAGAACGTGGAGGCGCAGCTCGGTGAGTTCGTTGAGGATCTCCGGCGAGACTTCGAGGCGCGGATGGCGGAGATCGAGAACACGGTGCGGGCGATGAACGAGCGGGGCGACGCCTGGTTCGAGGAGAACATCCGGCTCGGCCGTTTCCGGGAGTTACTGCGACGCGAAAAGGTGGAGGAGCGTTTCCGCAAGGAGGTCGTCGGGGACACGGAGGAGGTCATAGACAGCCGGGTCGATGAGCTGGTTGACTGGCTGGTTGACCGCAACCTCCGTCAGTGGCGTTCCATCGTGGACTACGTCGAGCGCCGGCGGCAGGCGGGCTACGACGAACACCTGATCGGGGAGGTAGGCGACAACTTCGAGTACAACCGGAGCCGGGTGATTCAATCCGTCGGCAAGACCGCCTCGGAGGTCGTCCGCGACTACGACAGGGACCACGAAGCGGAGAAGATAGCCCTCTCCCTTCAGGATGCGGTCGCCCGGACGGCAGCGACCGGCATCGGGGCGGTTGGCATAGGCACGGTCATTGTGGCGCTCGCCTCGACACGCTTCCTGGACGCGACAGGCATCGTGGCCGCCGCGATCATCGCGGGCTACGGGCTCTTCATCCTCCCCAACCGCCGCCGCAAGGCCCGCCGGGAGTTCCGGGAGAAGACCGACGCCCTGCGGGAACGCCTCGGCGAAGTCGTGCGGCGGCAGTTCGAGTCGGAGTTGAACCGCTCCGTGGAGCGGATGCGCGAGGCCATCGCGCCATACACCCGGTTCGTGCGCGTCGAGCACACCCGCATGAGCGAAGCTCGCGAGACACTCAACGAAGTGCAGGAAGAAGCGTCCGCGCTGCGGACGGAGATCGGGGCTCCGGATCTGTAGCCACGGATTCCTTGGCCTGGGATAGACTGGCGGGGTCTTGCAAACGGAACGGAGGCTATGATGGCGGATCTCAGTACGAAGCACCGCAAGCTGGTGGCCCTGATGGTGACCGACCTGGGCATCGCGGACATCTCGGAGGCGGAGATGGTCCAGATGGTGCAGGAGGTGCAGAGCCTCCCCGAAGAGGAGCTGGACCGCACGCTCGCCTCGCGGCTAGAGCTAGCCTACCCCGTGGATGAGGAAGCCCTGGATCTCGCGTTATCCCGCGTTCAAGAGCCCGAGCGTCCCTCGGCGGGAGAAGAGGGCGGCTTCACCGGTGCCCCTGATATGAGCCATGATCCTCGTCCTGAGGAGCGCGGGTAGCGGCAATCAGTTCCCTGCGCTAGGCATTGTCTTTGCCTCGCTCTGTTGCGGTGCCGACGGCCTGGCCGGTGATAAACCCGGCGAGGATGCCGGCTACGGTGGTGAAGACGGTGAGCATGATCTGGACGTGGTCCGGTTCGACCGGGTAGAAGACATCGAGCAACACGGTCACCGCCAGCGCTACTGCGGACCCGCACAGCACGTACCCGAAGGTCTTCACGATGAATAGCCATATCTGATCCAACGTCTCCGGAGACAGACCCGCCTTGTCGATTGCGGACTTCGCGGTGCGATTGGACGCGGCGTTTATGGCCTCGGTGATCAACTCTTGCGCCTCGTCGCCGTCTGCAGACTTCACCGCCTTGATAACGGCATCTCTCGTGGCCTCGACAGAGGCGCCACTCACAGCGTGGCTTAGGAGTACGCCCGCGTTGCCGTACTCGGAGGCAGTCTCCAGCGCCTCCCGTAGGACCTCCTTCTTGACTTCGAGGGGAGCGTTCTTCACCTCATCGACGATCTCTTGCTGCTGCATGCCTCCTCCTTCGCCGGATCGAACGACCACACCCGAACAGATATTAGCGGCAAACGATGAAACAGCGATGAATTGACGGCGAATTTCCGGTGGCACACCATCTGGAGCGTCGTTCGGTCTTCGAGAGACCTTCGTCAGCCGGCGCCAGAAACATTACACAGCTGACTATCGCGGGTTCAACGCGCCTGGCTGATCTCCAGTAGGTGGCCGTCGGGATCCCGGAAGAAGCATCTGATCTCCGCGCCCCGGTCGAACGGCGGCGTCAGGAGCTCGGCGCCCCGGGCCTTGAGGATTTCGTAAGCCGCCTCGCAGTCCGGCACGCGAATGGTCATCTCGTGACTGACGGAACCGGGGTCAGCCGGAGGCGCGAAGGTCACCCCCGGCTTGTCCTCCGTCGGTTCGCCCCCGGTCACGAGCAGCAACCAGCTACCCTGGAACTTCAGCACGCAGGATGTGCCCCCGTATTCCCTGTATACCGAGGCCCCGAGCACGTCCCGGTAGAACGCACGGGACCGCTCTATGTCGCCCACCACGAGCAAATGGGTCAGTTCGACGCCCCCGGTCGGAAAGTCGTTCTCCATCTCTATCGTCCTCCTGAATCGTGATCTGCATCGTCCTGCAACATCGTCCTCCCCCAGCGCTCCGAGAAGGCAAACTCCGCTACGGGCTTGCGCTCGCGCGGAGCCAGCTCCCTCTTTCTCAGGTCATCCGGCAGATCGCCGAGATCACCGGGGTAGCCGATGGCGATGGCGGCGACGGGTTCGTGCTCCTCGGGTATGCCGAGTTTCCGGCGAGCAGCATCCCGGTCGAAGCCTGCCATCTGGTGGACGTAGAGGCCCATGGCGGTAGCCTGGGCGAGCATGTTCCCCACCGCCAGGCCGAGGTCGTGGAAGGCGTGCCGGTTCTCTCTACCGTTGCGGGCGAAGCGCATCCTCGCCACCGAGAGCATCAGCACAGGGGCACGGCCGGCCCACCGGCGGTTGCGCTCGTTCAGGCACGAAGCGAGCCGCTCGTGTTCCACAGGGTTCTTCGCGGTAGCGACGACGAAACTCCACAGCTGGTCGTTGCCGGACGACGGCGCCCATCGCGCCGCCTCGAAGAGCCGGAGGAGCTTCTCCTGCCCGACCGGTCTCGCGGAGAACGCCCTGGGGCTCCAGCGCCGCCCGAGCACATCTTCGATCTGGTATTCGGCGCGAGCCGCCTTGGCTGGAAGCGCCTCTATCCTGGTAAAACCGTCCGTCACGGCGTCTGATCCTCGCGCCAGCCCGTCCTGGCGTGGGTGCCATCGCAGAAAGGCTTGTTGCCGGATCTCCCGCAGCGGCAGAGCGCTGCCTTGCTACCTTCGTAAGAGACATCCCCCGCAGTGTCCCGGAGTTCGACCGTGCCCCGCAACACGAGCGGGCCGTTCAAAGTGGGGACTACGCTGAGGACGTGCCCGTTCGAGGCTTCGTCCTGGGAGAGACGACTCTCGCCGAGAGATCCGTCGTGGCTGAAGCCGGTCTTCCTGTGGGTGTTGTCGCAGAACGGCTTGTTCCCCGAAGCGCCACACCGGCACAACGCCACACGGGTCTCCCCATAAAGAACCTCGCCCTCCGTGTCCCTTATCTCGATGTCGCCCCTGACGTAGAGAGGCCCATCCACAGCGAGCGCGATGGTGTTCTCGTCTGGTGTAGTCTCGCGTACTCCATCGTCACGCTCGAATTGCAAAGCCCCGCTGGGACAGCGTAGCACGGTCTCCGCAACGGCCTGCGGGTTCGAGCGATCAGGTTGGATCCAGGGCCGCTTCCCCGTATCGAAGACTTCCGGCAATCCCCTGACACACTCCGCCGCGTGGATGCAGCGCACCCCATCGAACGAAACCGTTATCCCTCGGACGTATAACTCTTCCTCGCCATGCTCCTCCAGTCCCTTCCGGTTCTCTACGTCATCTTGCGCAAACGCCTCGGCGTATGATTAAATCAGCGTGTGTTCGTAATGACAAGTACAAACCTCGAAGTACTATACGCACCTTTTGGTTCCTAACGAACCAGACAGCGTGTTTGAGCGAGGGAGTCGTTCGCGGCAGGCGCTGGAGCTCGTTGCGGACAGGTGGGCGATCCTGATCCTCTACGCGCTGTCGTTGGGGACCTTGCGACACAGTCAGTTGCACCGCCAGATCCAGGGCATCTCGCAGAAGATGCTCACCAAGACCCTGCGCGGCCTAGAGCGGGACGGTTTGATCTCCCGCAAGGTCTACCCGGTGGTTCCCCCTAAGGTGGAGTACTCCCTGACGTCGCTCGGACGCGACCTGATGACCCCGCTCTCGCAGCTTTGCATATGGGCCGAAGATCACATCGAAGAAGTCAAGGCTGCCCGCGCGGACCACGACGCCCGTGAAAACGAAACATAGAGGAGGAGCGAGATGACCGCGGAACTGCCGCCGCTGCCGCTGGAGGAGTGGCTTCCCACCAAAGAGACGCTGCACCGCTACGCCCAGATCGTGGGCAAGGTGCGCTTAGAGCACTCCCCATACCGGAACCACTGGTGGCACGTCCCACTATACGTCTCCCCACGCGGTCTCGCCGCGCGTCACATGTTCAGCGGCAACCTCTCGTTCGAGGTTACATTCGACCTCATCGCTCACGAACTGGAGGTGATCACGGGCACGGGCGGCAAGGCTTTCTTCGCCCTGGAGAATGGACTCTCAGTGGCGGGTTTCTACCGCAAGCTGCACGCCGCGTTCGACTTCCTGGGCGTTGATGTGGACCTCGGCAACCCGAATCCCTTCGACCTGGATGACGACAGGCACTTCGAGACCGATACGGAACACGCGGCCTACGATGCGGAGTACGTGGACCGTTATCGGCGCATACTGGGGTGGGTGGATCAAGCCTTCAGGGAGTTCTCCGGCCACTTCAACGGCAAGACCAGTCCCGTCCAACTCTACTGGCACAGCTTCGATCTCGCCGTCACCCGCTTCTCGGGCCGGCGCGCACCGCTACCCGAGGACGCCGGTCTCCTGTCACGCGAAGGCTACTCGCACGAGGTCATATCCTTCGGCTTCTGGCCTGGAGACGCCAACATGCAGGAGCCCGCTTTCTACTCCTACACCGCGCCGGCGCCCGAAGGTCTCACGGAGCAACCCTTGAGCCCGGCGGGCGCGTCCTGGCAGGGAGGTTCCGCGCTGCTGTTGTACGAGGAGGTCCGAAAGAGCGACTCGCCGAAGGACACCTTGCTGGAGTTCCTGGAAAGCGCATACCAGGCCGGCGCGAAGGCCGCGAACTGGGATATCGAGGACTTCGAGGTCAAGCCGTCAGTCTAGAGGCTGTTATGAACTCAATCAGGAACGGCTTAGGAATGCGGAAAACGGGGAACTGCGGGGGACTGAGTCAACCAGATAATCCGCATCCCAATGCGGTTTTCACCCAAGTTCATAACACGCTC
>JACCTS010000163.1 GCA_013812245.1 Rubrobacter sp. | reverse complement strand
GCCCCCGTACTCCTCGACGCGCCGGGCGATCCGCTCGTAGGTGGCGTGATTGTCCTCCGAGAGAGGCAAGAGGCAGACCGCGTGCTGCAGCGAGAGAACACCCAGTCGCCGAACCTCGCGCCAGATGGTGGTGCGTGCCGAGGAAGAGCCTTTCGGGAGCTGGTAGATCAGGAGCAGCCACCGTGCCCGGCTTCCGCCCTCCGAGGGGCCTTCCCGACGGGAGACCTTCTCGTGGCCTTCTGAATCGTTCATTTCGTGCAAAGTACGTTGCAGTATAACAACGCTTCGTAGTCAAACAAGCAGTGGGCTGAAAGTCTGAGGTGGCGGTTAAGGCGTTGGCATTTTGCTTCGCGCTCGCTGCCGAAGTCTTGACGCCGAGACCGTGCTCGACCGTTTGGCATACCGGCCACCTTGCCCCTGGGGCCGGCTACGCAAGCAGTGGGCCAACTATGCATAACACAGAAATGGCTGACGCAACCCGAGAGGCACAACCCGCTGATGCGCCGCTACTTCCAGGAGATCAACCTGCCTGGCCCTCTCTCATCTTGCCCTTATTCACCCTATTGCCGAGAGGGCGTGTCCTCGGCAACCGGCTTCCGGTGGTCGGGGATCTCGGAAGGTCGCTTGTAGGAGGTTCTCTGAAGTTAGCATCCAGCAGTATGGCGACTTCCAGTGCTCTACGAACCTTAACGGAACATTCGACGGCACTTAACAACGTCTGAGGGTCGGGGTGTTAGGGTCTCGGTAACTGCGGGGTTTGGCTGGGGCATCCCCCCTCCGTCCCGGCCGGACCTTCGCGCCGAGGAGAACGCATGTCCGAGCCGATCACCGTGGAAGTCGACAGAGGTTACGGCGACAGTACCTACCGTTCGTACAGCATCAACTTCACCGGGCGCCTAGTCCAGCTCATCGAAGAGGGCTACACCACCATGAGGCTCTACGAGTGGGCGGACCGGGGTCACTAGGTCTACCTGGTCCACGTCGAGGAGGATAACCCCGGGCGGCTTGCCCGACGCACCCTCTACCCGTTCATCAACACCCACTTCGCCAGGGCCACACCCAGGAAGGGATACACCGCAGAGGAAGTTTCTCGGGCTTACCCTGAATTCGCCAACGCGGTAGTGGTCGGGTCACTGCACGGCGCCCCTCTTGGTGGCGTAAGATGTTCTGGGGTTCGGACGAGACTATAAAGGAGGCCCACCATCACGGCTCAGGCAAAGAGCGACGGGCTGCAACTGCTTCGGGCCATCAACGCAACCCAAGCCCACGGCCAAGAGGGAGCCAGGGTGGACCCAACCAGGGCCGCCCACGAGGCCGGGCTCGACGTCGGCGATGTCGGATCGGATCGTTACCAGCACGCCCTGGGCTACCTAGTCGAGGAGGCCGCGTTGCTAGGAGACGAGCACACCGCAACCCAGGCAGGAGCGCAGCAAGCCCACGGCTACGTGCTCTACTTCTTCACACGGCGGGCGGTGAAGCTACTGGAAGGGTAGCGGGAGGAGCGGCGTGGTACTTGGACGCTCGGGAAGGCTCGGAGGACAGCGCGGGATTCTCTGTACCCTGGGGGACAAAATATTCGGACCAGCGAAGCCGCTCCTGTTAAGAGTGGCGATCGCCAGCCCGTGCGACAAACCCCGGTCGTGCCATAACGCCAGTGTCTGCGGCTAGTTGTCGATCTTCCTGTACAGTGTTCCTTACCTCCTACTAGAGGTACAACGGCTTGCCCCGGTATTGTAGCACACATTACTAAACGCGGACCGCGCTCCCGGTGCGGACGTGGCCTCGTGTTCTATTCACCCACCTTCCGAGAGGGTGAAGTCTCGGAACCCCGCATGCTCGCGGTCCAGACGGGCCAGGGGGTGCCGGCGGGATAGTCCGTCCGAAAAATGTTATAGGGCGATACGCTTGGGAACCCGCCAGGAGCGGTTAGGGAGTTGGACCGCGAGATAGCACGATAAAGGCCGGAGCCCCAGCGAAGCTAGGACCCCGGCCCAATAGCGCCTCTTCTACTTCAGACGATTCTTGACGGCCCTCATGGCCTTGTCCACGCCGCTTTCCGAGCCTCCGGCGTGCTTGTCCTTTTTGCCACCGGATGCCTTGCCCTTAGCGGCGTTCATTGCCGCCTCTTTGATCTTCTTGCCTATGCTAGCCATGTTGGCCGCCCTTCTCTGAGGTGTGTTTTCGCGGTTTCCAGACGTAACACGGCCAGTTAGACCGTAGAGACGTTATCCGCCTGCATGCCCTTCTGACCCTGGCTTGCCTCGTAAGAGACCTTGCTCCCCTCTTCGAGGGACTTGAAGCCGCTGCCAGCTATGCCGCTGTGGTGGACGAAGAGATCCTCGCCGCCCTCGTCCGGGGTGATGAAGCCGTAGCCCTTATCGTCGCTGAACCACTTAACCGTTCCTTGGGCCATAGTGGAGCCCACCTTTCTTTCGAGGGGCTCCACCGCAATAAAAAAGCCGCTCCTCTTGTTGAGGGCGGCGCTCCGGTCACCATAAAACCCGCAATTTCTAACTACATCCCTACTGTATCACAATCAGGGCCGGAGCCCCGAAGAACCCCGGCCCGCTGAAGATGGCTCACCCTTGCTAAGACATCGCCTGCCTGAGCATCTCCATCCCATCCTCTGCCGTTACGGCCGGGAACACATCTATCTCGAACAGGTCGCCCCAGTCCATCCTTATCGCCCCAAACGGGGCCATGCTCTCCGCCTCCATGATCGAGACGACCCTGGGAGAGTCCGTCTCCAGCCAATACTCGGCCAGGACGTTCACGCCCTCCGGGTACTCCCACTGCAGCCGGCGGGCACCACCCTCCTGGAAAGTCGACCCCGGGCGGGTCTTCAGCAACGCCACGAACAACACGATTCTCCTCCTTTCCTGGTGACTCTTCACCTACACAGATGCATTGTGGAAGATCGAAACGTTCGGCACATCCCCCAAATGTACTATTTTCTGCGGGAACAGAAAAAGGCCGGGGCCCCGAAGGATCCCGGCCTGGTGGTAGTAACAGCCTCGCTGGTTAGACCCGCGCCGGCTTGCACCTCCTGTCCATATCGCGGCTCGCGAGCAGTTCCTGAACCGTGGCCCGCTCCCGGACGAGCTCCAGGTCCTTGAGGATGGGGACGCTTTGCGCCTCGCACATAAACCTCACGGCCATGATGCGGGCCTCGCACCACCAGTCGTAGGGCGTGTCGCGGCCGTGGGTCTCGTAATCGAACCTCAACATGTCCGGGTCTGTGTTTCCTTCAAGCTCGTCGGGCGGGTACGCCTCCTCCATCGCGGCCAGGTGGATTACACGATCCACGCCGGGAGGGGTGGGTGTACGCGCCAGGGCTTCTAGCAGTGCCTCGTTGCTACCGGGCTTCTGGTTCTCCGCGTCCCCCAGGGCGTCGAGCTCGGCCCGCACGGCGTCGTTGATTTCGTCCATGTACGCGAGCTCCGCCTCGCGCCCGTGAACCTCGCAGAAAGGCAGGCGCCACACCTCGCCCACGGCCTCCCGCTCGCATCGCCCTCCGGCGTCCGGGTGCGCCACCACGCACGCTATGGGCTCACGGTAGGCGGGCCGTGGCCCTCCGCCGCCGTACCTCGTGAACACTTCAGTCATTCTTCCTCCTCTATCCGTTTCCTTGCTCTGCATTGTCCTGGCACGCGGGAGATCCACAACGCCTGATTTGGGCGGTCCGCGCTCGGTAGACAGGACAGGCTCTCCGGTCCTATGCCTTAACCGAACAGCGCCGGCACGGGACCGCCTCGAAGACCTCTACGTCTTCGCCATCCTCCTCGACCAGATGGCTGATGAAAACCAGGCCGCGATAGCAGCCGTGCGGCGTCTCTTCGGCGGGTGGCTCGTGGCGGGGTGCGGTATTCTTTTCGTGGATCACGGGAACCTCCGTGGTCAAGGCCCTTCGGGTGCGAGCTTCCCGGCTCACCCGTGGGGCCGTCTCTTTGTCTGACGATCCAATTACCCGGCTTTTATATGCGTTTGTCAAGCGTTATACTAGATTTTCGTGTGGTTTTGAGGTACAGTGAAGCCGCAAAGAAAGCGCACACAAAAACGGCACGAAAGGAGTCCCATGCCTACAATGGACGCCGTGAAGATAGGCGAGAAACTGAGGCAATTACGGGAACGAAACTTGCTGACCCAGGCGGAGCTCGGGGCCGCCGCTGGCGTGAGCCGGGACCAAGTGAGCCGCATCGAACGCGATGAAGTAGATCCCCGCTTCAGCACGATTCGCAAGCTCGCTGCGGCTCTTGGCGTAGACCCGCGGGAGCTCACCAAGCAGGAGAGGTAACCATGCCCTCCATAAACGAGCACTACCCGAAGAGGGTCATTCTCTATGCTCGGGTAGCGAGTGAAGCCCAAGCAGAGAACCCTGACGCCCTAGAACAGCATTTTGCACCACTCCGAACCTTCGCCCGCCGCAAGGGCTACGAGGTCATCGCAGAGATCGCGGACGTCGGATGGAGCGGGCACTCCACTGACCGCCCGGGCATAAACCGGGCTTTTGGAACGGCGGCGCAAGAGGATGTCTTCGCCCTCCTGGCTGGAAACCGGGATCGCTTCTCCCGGGACCTTGGGGATCTTCTCTACCTAGACAAGGAGTTTGGCGAGCATGGGTGCAAGCTGTTCGGTGTGGCAGAAATGGAGGCCGGCGATGCCTAGCACAAACGGCCACGGCCCAAAGAGGGCCATCCTCTACGCCCGCGTATCCACGGACGAGCAGGCCCGGACTGGCTACTCCCTGGCGCAGCAGCTCGAAGCGTTGCGGGCGCACGCGGCTCGCGAAGGCTACGAGATCCTGGAAGAGGTCACGGACGCCGGCTACTCCGGGGCAAGCCTGGAGAGGCCCGGCATGGACCGGCTCATAGAGCAGGAGGCGGCCTGGCGCGCCGACGGCCCGGACCGGGAGACGGAGATCCTGCTGGGCAAGGTGAGCGAGTGCGCCTGTCTCAGGGCAGCTTACCAGGACCAGCAGGCGGCTGGCCTGATGACGATGGAGGAGCTGGCGGAGAAGCTCGAAGAGCTGGAGGCTGTAAGGACAATGGCGCAAACCGAACTGGCGAACCTCTCCGAACGAAGGCGCAGGGTAGAAGAGCTCGTCCGCGACAAGGACGCCGTGCTCGCTTTGCGTTCGGAGGCCGTCGTCCGGGGGCTTGAGGGACTCTCTCCCGAAGAGAAATCCGAGGTCTACAGGCTCCTCAAGCTGGAACTCACGCCGACGCCGGAAGGGATACTGGCGACGGGCGCGCTTTTGTGCTCGGAAACTTTGTCGTTGGAGAAGGCGTCACGGGTGCGGCTCTTGAGCGAGGCGTCAAGCGGCCTCTCCCAGAACTTCGCATCCCCGACGACGAACGCTCTATCACGCAGCAACTCGTCGGTGAGCGTCCGGTCCCTGTTCCTCTCCCGGGAGGCCGTGTCGCGGTAGAGCACGTAGTCAGGGCGCTTCGTGCCTTCCGGCGTCTCGAGCGCGGGCTGCACCTCGAAGGTTCCCTCGTGCCCCAGGGCGCGCAGCACGGGCCGGACGAGATCCTCCTCCGTCTGCGCCTCGTTCGCGCTCGGCGCGTAGGCGTCGAGCGCGCGGGATATCCCCTCCATCACCGGGCGGGCCTCCGCCGCGAGCGCCTGTCAGTCCGGGCGTCCCGGCAGCGTGTGGTTGAGGTAGTGATCCGAGAACAGCCCGTGGTTGCGATGCGCGGGCTCCACGGTCGCCGGATGTTCGGGCGTGGTCATGGGCCAAGTATAGTAGTGACGCCGTCCCGGTCCCACGCGCCCCGAGGATGCGCCTAGAATGGTACCGTGAGCCGCGACGGCAGGGGGACTTTCGGGAAGATGGCCGCCGGGGCGGCCCTGCTCGGCGCGGCCGGCGCCGTCTACGCCCGCGAGATAGAGCCCCGTTGGATCGAGGTGAAGCCCGTGGAGCTAATTTTGCCGCGGCTGGCGCCGGAGTTCGACGGCTACCGCATCGTCCAGATCGGGGACCTCCACTTCGACGACTGGCCTGACCCCGCATGGCTCGCGCGCATCGTGGAACTGGTGAACCGGCAGCGCCCCGACCTCGTCGCTATCATGGGCGACTTCGCGAGCCGCTCCGCCCACCGCCTCGACGTGGAACAACTCGCCGGGGCTTTGAGGAAGCTCCGGGCAAGGGACGGCGTCGTGGCCGTGCTCGGCAACCACGACTACCTGACGGGGGCGACCCTGATCCGGAGCTGCCTCCGGGAAGGTGGCGTCATCGAACTGCCCAACGCCGTCCATACCCTGCGGCGGGAAGACGCGGGACTGCACATCGCCGGGGTAGACGACCTGATGGAAGGCCGCTGCCGCCTGGACCTCGTGCTGGAGAAGCTCCCGGAGCAGGGCGCCGCGATCCTGCTCGCCCACGAGCCGGACTTCGCCGACGCGAGCGCCGCCACCAGGTGCTTCGACCTCCAGCTATCCGGACACTCGCACGGTGGCCAGATCGGGATTCCTTTCCTGCGACGCCTGATCCTGCCGCCGTTCTCGCAGCGCTACGTCGCCGGGCTGCATCGGGTGGGGGATATGGTTTTGTACACCAACCGGGGCCTCGGGTTCATCCACCTGCGCCTGCGCTTCTTGTGCCGCCCCGAGATAACCGTGCTCACCTTGCGGTCGCCGCTTGCCGCGCCGGGCTCCGGGGTAAGCTCCTCGGAACAGACCGCGAACAAAGGAGACCGGAGATGAGGGTGCTAGTCGCTGGAGCGAACGGCAACACCGCCAGGCGCATCGTGCGCGGCCTCGTAAACGGGGGCTACGAGGTCAGGGGTCTGGTGCGCAAGGAAGAACAAACACCGAACGTCCGGGACGACGGAGCAGAACCCGTGCTGTGCGACCTGGAGCAGGAAGAGGCTAACGGGGCCATCGGAGAAGCCATGGAGGGCTGCGACGCCATAATCTTCGCCGCCGGGGCAGGCGCGGGGAGCGGCGAGGCCCGCAAGGAAACGATGGACTACGGCGGCGCGGTGAAGCTGGTCGAGGCGGCGGAATCACGCGGCGTCCAGCGCTACCTGATTCTCTCCTCGACCGGCGCGGACGACCCGGAGGCCCGCGAGGAGGCGATGCGTCCATACCTCTCCGCCAAGGGCCGGGCGGACGAGCGCCTGCGGGAGAGTAGCCTCGACTACACCATCATCCGGCCCGGCAGGCTCACCGACGACGAAGGGACAGGCCGCATCGCCGCGGCGGAGTCGCTGGGGAGACGCGGTGAGATCCCACGCGAAGACGTGGCCGCCACCTTCGTCGCCGCGCTTGAGAACCCGGATACCATCGGCAAGACGTTCGAGATCCTGTCTGGCGACGTCGCGATAAAGGAAGCGTTGGAGCGGTTGTAAGCAGGCTGCCATTGGCGGCCTGTCTCTACTCTTCGGGATCTTCACCGGACAGTGGCGGGGTCGGAAATCGCCGCCGCTGTCCGAAGCTGAACTCCTCGAAATGATAGTAGGCTAGTATCCATTCCTCCGATGGCGGCCAAATGTCAACGTCGTCGGACGAGGGGTAACAGAAATCGCTCCAGTAGGCCAGGAAGACGCTCCACTTCGTCACGACGGCGGTCTCCCGATCCCATGAGACGAGAAGCGTCTGGCCCGGGTCTACGTTCCGGTCACGCAACCAGCCCCGTGTTCTCTCCACCCTCTCGGCCGGCGCTTCAGTGCTACGCACACCTGCGAACCACCGCTGGTCCAGCTCATAAGGCGCCAAGAAAAAGAGTGTGGAACGCTCCTTGAGTTCCGCCGCTTTTTCGGGACGCAGCGGTCTTACCTCTGCAAGATCGTCCGGTGGCAGCTTGGTCCAGCGCACGTCGGTAATGCGCCACGCGAGACGGAAGCGCTCCATGGGCAGGTAGTCCCACGGGTGGATTTCGATCATGGATGCGTGGCGGCGGTGTGAAAGGAGAGGAAAGAGCCAGGGCTTTCCCCTCGGAGTTTCTTTTCCCTACTCAGAACGGGTATGACACGAGCCCCAAAGCGCCGAGCGCGTACCAGACCCCAAAGGCCATGCTCAGGACCCCAAGGACCGGCGCCACCAGATTGAAGTTCCTCGCCATCGGGCCGCCCGCGATGGCGAGGCCGAAGACGGTCGAGAGCATGGCCATGGAAACGGCGGTCCCGGCGGCGAAGATCAACAGCGCCATCGCTGCCGCGCTCTGGCCAGAGATGGTCGAGAGCAACAACAGCGTGAGCCCCCCCGAGCCGCCGATGCCGTGCACGAGCCCTATCCCGTAGGCTCCTAAGGGCCCGCGGTGGGGGATGGCGTGGCCGTGCTCATGAGACTTATTCTCTTTGTGCGAGTGAACATGGCGGTGAGACGATCCCTCGTCATGCCTGTGAGTGTGGACGTGAAAGACGCCGCGCCGCCACCGCAGCAGCAGCCGCACGGCGAGGGCCACGATGACTACGCCTATGGCAACCTCGGCGATCTGTCCCACCCGCTCGGGAAGCAAACGGTCGAAAAGCACCAGCGGCAAGCCCAAGACCACGAGCGTCGTGCCGTGACCCAGGCCCCAGCAAAAGCCCATCCAACCGGCCCTGCGCGCCTGCTTGCGCTCCTCTTCGGAGGCGATGAGGGTCGTCACCGCCGCCAGATGGTCGGGGTCGCTCGCGTGCCGGAGGCCTAAGAGGAGGCTGATCAACAGTATGATGCCTACGCCTGCCGAACCGTGCATGAACCCTTCCAACCAACCGTCTATCGCGCTCATACGCTCCTCCTCCTGAGCTTCACGATTCTGCTTTATCTTTCCCCTGACCGGCGCATTCGGCGCACAAGCCCCGGACCATCACGTGCAACTCCCGCACCTCGAAGCCGCCCGAGTCGGCGTCCAAAGCTTCAAACATGCGGCGGCCAACCTCGGGATCTGGGTGAAAGATCCGGCCACAACCGTCGCACACCAGATGCGGGTGTATCCTCGGCCGGGCTTCGAACATCCTGGGGCCTTCGGGCAAACGGCTCTCCGCCACCAGCCCGGCCGTCCGCAAAGCCTCCAGCGAACGATAGACCGTCGAAAGCTCCAGGCCTGGCAGGGCGTTCTTTACCCTCTCCCAGACTTCATCGGCCGTGAAGTGTTCCCCGGACTCGACCAGCACACGCCAGATGTGGGCCCGCTGCGGCGTGACCCGCACCCCGCGCTCCTGCAAAGCGTCCACCGAATGACCCTTCGTTCCCACATGCTAATTATTGGCAGAAAACAAACTTTGGCGCAAGTGCCGGAACGTTCGTAGGTGGAAAGAAAGCTCGTCGCCGTGGTGTCGCCCTGGGCCGCAGGCTGAGGGGAACGGGGCGGCTATCCGTGCCCGAGGGCTTGCCGCGCTATCCTCCGGTCGTGCTCCCAGGCGAAGTCCAGGGCGTCTACCTCTTCTCTTGAGGCCCACCGGATCTCCGCCACGTCGTCGGCCGGGCTCGGCTCGCCTGAGACGATGCGCGTCCGGAAGCCTATGGCGAGCACATACTCTCCATCCGCGCCGTAGGTGTGAACCGCGAGCAGCATCGGCCGCTCCTCGACCTCGACCTCCACGCCGAGCTCCTCCCGCGCCTCCCGCGCTAGGGCGTCCCTGGGATGCTCCCCGACCTCCACGAAACCGCCCGGAAGGTCCATCTTTCCCTTCTCCGGCTCGATGCCCCGCACGGTCACGAGCACCCGATCCCCCTCCACGATGGCAGCCCCGACCGCCGGAGCCGAACTCCTGTACCACGACCTACCGCACGTGGGGCAGGCCGCACCCCTGCTCTCGCCGCCTTTGGCCTTGAGCTTCGTACCGTCCGCCGGGCAGAAGCGGTACGGTTCGGTGGCCGTGAACGGAATCTCCTGCTTTCCGGCCAACATCACACCCGGCTCTTGACCAGTTCCTCGGCCACCCCGGCGAGCTGGTCCACGCTCCTGACGACCTCGACGCGGTCGCACAGCGGTTCGTAGAGCGGCATGTCGCAGGAACCCAGGGTCCATCCCCATTTGGGCTCGGGGGTGATCCAGACGGTCTGCCGGACGTGCTGCGTGATCTCATCGAGGGCAGCCACGTTGGGCGGCTTGCCATTGTTGCGTCCGTCGCCCAGGATCACCAGCGTCGTCCGGTGGTTCAGCGCCGGCAGGTACTCGTTCCTGAATTGTTCGGCCGCCTTGCCGAAGTCGCTGTTCACGTCCGCGTCCAGCACGCGTCCCGAGAAGACCTGATCCACGGCCCGGTCCATGCTGCTCTCCTCGAAGAACTGCGTGACCTCCGCAACGTCCGCCACGAACACGAACGTCCGCACCTTCGAGAACAGGCTCTGCATCTGGTAGACCATGTGCAGCCAGAACCGGCTCATGTTCCGCGTGCTCATGCTAACGTCGCATAACATTACGACACGTGGGCGTTTCTCATGGTGGCGTCGCAGGACAGGGTTGAAGGGGATGCCCTCGTAGCGGACGTTGCGGCGCAGGGTGTGGGGAACGCTTATGTGTCCGGTGCGGTCCTGTTTCAGGCGGCGGGTTTTGGCGCCGTGGATCTGGCGTGCGATGCGGCGGATGGCCGCTTCGGTCTCCCTTTGTTCGGCGGGGGAGTAATCGAAGATCTTGCGCAGCGAACGCCGCATCAGGGCGGAGTCATCCTGTTTCTTTTCGAGCTTCTTCTGGCGTTCGATCATCTGCTCGATGAGTTGGGGCAGGCCGCGCAGTATCTCCTCGCTCTGCTCCTCGAGCTGGCGGATGAGCGACTCCTCCACGTCCAGGTCGTGAAGGTGGTCCACGAGCCCCTGGAAGTCGGCGGCGGAGACGTCGAGCGGCAGTTCCTGGCCTTCGCCGTGCGTGACCAGATCGCCGGGGCTGAACATGCCGCGCGCCCGGCGTAGCTTGAGTTGATGCGTGATGCGTTGCAACGCCTGGTCGAGGGCGCCGGCTTTGCGGTTCAGGATCAACTCCTGCGAGAACATCGAGAGGCGCATCTTGTCCGCCTCACCGTGGATGTCCTCCGAGGGGCGCATCCTCTCCTCATCGAAGAACTTGCGGAAGTCGGTGTTCTCGCTGTCCTCGTGGCTGTGCTCCTCCGAGTCCGGCGCGTCACCGGCGGCATCCTCGCCGAACTCCATGCTTGTCGGCTGACCGTGATCATGGTCATGATCGTGTACTTCCAGCTTCGCCGACGGCTTCTCCGCAGTCGGCCGCAGGCTAAAGTACAGATCGAAGAGCCTGTCGAAAGTCTCGATGTCGTCCAGGTTCTTGATCAGGGTGGTCCGCAAGGTGTCGCGCACCACTCCGCGCTCTCCCATGCCGGTCTGCTCCAGCGCGTGCAGGGCGTCGAGGCTTTCGGCCGGAGATACCCTGACCTGATGCCGTCTCAAGACCTGCACGAAGTCGTTTATCACAGTGTCCATTATGCTGCTCGATACGTGGCGAGTTTGTCTATGATCTCTTGAAGGATGGGACTGATCTGCTCCAGGTTTTCGTCATAGTCGAAGCGAATAGGGGAAATGAACCATTTCATATGTTCTGGCCTTTCTTCAAACTGGATCTCCAGACTTTGTAAGATAGCTCTCAGCGTTGGAAGATTACTTTTGTTGCGTGACCAAATTTCGATCTGCCACCCATGCGGGCTGACCATTGCCTCGGTGAAGACAAGCAAGCTTCCAGAAATACGGATTTCATAGACTAAGATATCAACTAGCAACGTTCCACTTCGCCAAAAACGTTGCGCAACGTTTTGGTATTCCTCTACGGTGATGAGTGTGTTTAGATCCTGAACCTTACTTCGCAGTTCGTCCTTGAAACCCTTCACTTCGGTTAGCAGATTCTGGATCTCATCACTCTGTTCCGCAAGGAACTCAAAGAATTCTTTGTCCATGCGGGTCCCCCTTCGCAGGTTTTCGAGTGTGGTCAAAAAGTCCAGAAACATCGTCAGGTATCGGGTGTCTGCATCGGAGATATAGTGACCTAGCAGCGAGCGTATTTGCTCGACAAACTCCTCATGTGTCAGGTTCTTGAAACTCCACTTGCTGCCATCGTTGGTTGGATCGAGTGTGAGAAGGAACTTATGCTTTTCGCGGTTGTCGGCGATTTTATCGAGATAGGCGGCGTAATCATCGAGCGGATTATTCACGCCAGCGTGAATCTTGTTCTCGATGAGGATAGCGTGGTCATCCGATGTGATCAGAATGTCGATCCTGCCCTTGTCGGTATTGACCTCACGCTCGACGGAGACGCTGCCACCGATTACTTTGTCCGCTTCGGTGCTGTTCCCGCCAGACATGAGAGCATCGAGTACCAGAGTCCCGAGTCCATGCGACTCTTCCGGGTCCATGAAGAACGCGAGAATGTTGCTGCAAACGTTTTCACGATTAGGATATCCGGCGATCTCCATGAACGTCTGTGGGCGTTCGATATGGCCCGGAAGCGCCCGGAAGTCGTCCAGAATTTTCGTTGCGGCGTCGAGCAGCATTTCAATCGCCGAACCCGAGTTGCCTTTTTACTTCCTCTAGGGGGATCGTCTGGGTTTGTTTGGCCCGTTCGTCGAGCAACGCCATCAGCTTCTCGTTCCGGCGGGTGCGGGAGATCTCATGGTCGAAGTCGTCCATGGCACTCAACAGGAACTCACTGCCGTTGTCTAGGCGCAAGATCACGTCCTCATCGCGTGCCTGTTCCAGCAACGCTATGAGTTCTCCGGAGGTCTCGGGTATCGTGACGATCCTCATAGCTCGTATCCCCTCATAGCAACCGCGCCGCGAGAGCCGCATCATTTTCCCCGACTCACGAATCACGGGAGCGAAGCGACCTAATGCGTGTGCTTGTGGGTGCTGCGGTGCATCTCGTACATCGCCTCGTGAGGATTCTCGCCGGTAGGCTCCTTCTGGCCGAGGTCTTTGCGCTTGGGGCCTCCGCCGACGTGTGCAAGCACCTTCTCGGCGTCGCGGTCGTACTTGACGATTACGCTGAGGGTCTCTTCGATCAACTCTTTGTCCAGGTTCGGAGCGCCGAGCACGACGAGGGAGCGCGCCCAGTCCAGCGTCTCCCCAATGCTCGGCGATTTGCGCAGGTCCAGGGTCCTTATCTCCTGTACGGTCTCGACCAACTCCTGCGCCAGCGCGTCGCCGACGCCAGGAGCCTTGAGGCGTACGATCTCCAGCTCCACCTCAGGACTCGGGTAGTCGAGCTGCAGGTGCAGGCAGCGGCGCTTGAGCGCTTCGGAGAGTTCGCGGGTCCGGTTCGATGTCAGGATGACCACAGGGGCATGCTCAGCCTCAACCGTCCCGATCTCGGGGATAG
>JACCTS010000149.1 GCA_013812245.1 Rubrobacter sp. | reverse complement strand
TTCACGAACGCATCCTGGGCGGCTTCCTCCGCCTCCGAGGCGTCGCCCGTGATCACATACGCGGCGCGGAACGCCAGCGCTTCGTGCTCGCGCACCAGCCGCTCGTACGCCGCTACGTCCCCGCTCCTCGCCCGCTCGACGAGCTTCGCGTCCTCCGGGGTGACGGACATCCCTCCCGTTCTTTATGTGACGCTCTACTTCTACTACAACGCCGGGTGCTCGAAGGTTCCCGGCCATGACGATTGCTTCCCCAACCACGCGCCGGGGAATCCGCGGAATCTTCGCGGATCGGGATCTCGAACCTTCCGACGGACACGCGGTATCCGGGCTTCCGGGGAACGCTTCACCACATGAAAAGAGGGGCGGCCCGAACGGGCCGCCCCTGCTCATGACCGAAGTTGGTTGTCTTACTCGGCGCCAGTG
This sequence comes from Rubrobacter sp., assembly GCA_013812245.1. GTDB lineage: Bacteria > Actinomycetota > Rubrobacteria > Rubrobacterales > Rubrobacteraceae > JACDGB01. The sequence continues at coordinate 6,955 of JACCTS010000149.1, read as the reverse complement.
TACTTGAAGATGTAGAGGCCGAAGTCGCGGTCGCTGGCGGCCACATACTCCTGCCCGCCCTGTTTGAAGACCTGGACGCCCCAGAAGTTGCTGCCGCCCTGATCTATAAAGCGGCCGACCTCGACCAGCTCGCCATCCTGGATCTCCGCGACGCGGAAACCGCCCGCATAATATGAGAAATATGCGAGCTTGTTGCTCGTTTTGGATGTCGCGACCTCGTGCACGGAAAGGTCTCCGAAACCGGAGGCGTACGCCGGGTCGTGGGCCTCGGGGATGGCATAGGTGTCCAGTTCGGCCATCTTGCCGTCCGAGTTGTCGAACAGGTGTACGTAGCCCCAGCCGTCGAAGTACGACGAGAACGTCAGCGTGTCCCCGACCGTGCCGAGCTGGATGGGCGCCAGCCGGGTGCCGTCACCGGCGAGGCATTCCGCGTCGTTGTACTGGTCCTCGACGCCGAAGATGGCGAAGCCCTGCTCACGGGGCGCCACGCCGAACGCCGGGATGTCGCCTTCGACGCTCATGCCGAGCGAAGCATTACAGGCGTCGGACCCCTCGCGGTTGATGATGAGCACGGCCTCGTAGCCACCCGCGTTGGTGACGCTGGTGACCTTCTCGGTGAAGGTGCAGACACCACGCTCGACGACGGCGATCTGCTTGCCGCTCGTGGTGGTCGGTGCAGCCGGCACCGCAGGGTCGCCGGGACAGGCCCGCCCCACGAAGACGGCGTCGCCGGTGATAGTCTCACCCTCCTTGAGCTGCGTGGTGTCGCTGCCCTGGCTCGCCGTGAGATCGGTGCCGTCGTCGACGTTCCTGGCCCGGAGGGCGTACGGATTGAAGTCCTCGTCGGAGCCGATGACGAAGTCGTTGTTCTTCGTAAACTCGGCCTGATGGCCGTTGCCCTCCGGCGGCACCGTGAGGCCGCTCTCCGCCGCCTCGGGGTCGGGGTTGGTGAAGTCGGTGTCTCCGAGGTACTCCGGGTTTTTCGGGTTGGTCATGTCGAGCTTGACGTAGCCGGCGTCCCAGTAGGAGAGCAACATCACCTGCCTACCGCCGATCTCCTTGACGATCATGTCGTGCAGGAAGACCTCGACGAGGTTCGGCGGGGCGTCCTGCAGTATCTGCGGGAACTCCTCGGCGAGGTTGTACTCCGCGATCAACTTGGGCGAACGGGGATCGGTGATGTCGAGGATGTCCACGTCGGTGGCCTCAACGTTGTCTACGATCACGACGTAGGCCTTGTCGCCCGCGTCCCACGCGAAGGCGCTGTGGCTCTCGTTGGCCTGCTTGCGCTTGACACCGCTGGCGTCGTTCGTGTCACCGGCGCCCTCAAACAGCGGCAGCGCCTTGGTCGGACGGGTGACGTCGTAGAGGTTCACGCCACCGTAGCCGGTGTTTTCGTTGCACTTTTCGTTGTTGCTGACCAGCACGTCACCGGAGAACTTCGGGGTCGTGATGGTCACTGTCTGTATGCCCTCGCCCGGGTAGCTGCCCGGCTTGGAGCGGATGAATTTCACCTCGCGCGGCTGTGCGGCGTTGCGGATGTCCACGACGTGGACGCCGTTGTCTTCGCACGTCACCTGGCCCCACGCGGCCAGGTAAGCGTAGCCCTTGTGAACGCCGACGTCGGCGATCTTCTCCGGCACGACGTTATCCAGCCGGAGCTTGGATACGAGGTCCACGTTCTCCTGGGTCGCCGGCAGGTGGCCGGCCGTGTCGCCGTGCTGGTGCAGGTCACGGGCGCCGTCCTCGGCGGTGCTTCCGCCGTCCCCGTACTCGGGATGTGCCAACGCTACCCCGGCCGCCGCCACCGACAGCGCTAGCAGCGCCGTGAGCAACAACCACAATCTTCTACGCAATGCTTTCTCCTGATTCTTTTGCGCTCCTCAAAGGAGCTGTTTACGAGTCCCACAGCCGCGCCCGAGGTGCGGCTCCCCCATCCCTACGACAGCTTTGATCCAGATTTCTCCCTCCCTTGCCCACATATAATGAATCAAACCGCGCGAACAAAGGCGGCCAGACCCACTGAACCCCAAGAATGTACTGATTAGAATACACGAAGACCTCACTGGTCGGCAAGCTAGCGGACGGCGATGAATCTACGATGAATCTTGCACGAGTTCGATCTGAAACTCGTGCTCCTGGCGCCGAAACTTTCGGGCACAAGCCCGATGAAACTTCTTTCGAGGCTGCTTGGACATCACACCGAGCGGCAATAGAATTAGGGTATGGGACTCGAAGGCATAGGAAAACTCTTGATCGGCGGGGCCATATTATTGCTCGCGATCGGCGGGCTGTTACTGCTCTTGAGCCGTCTCGGGATGGACCGGTTGCCGGGTGACCTCGTGTTCCGGCGCGGGGGCCTGACGGTGTACTTTCCCATAGGGATGATGATCCTGCTCTCCATAGTAGGAACTATCCTGCTGAACCTGTTCCTGCGCCGGTAGCCCCGATGCTGACCTCCGAGCTCGACTACGAGCTGCCTGAAGACCTTATCGCCCAGAGCCCCGCCGAGCCCCGCGACGCCTCGCGCCTGATGGTCGTAGACGCTTCAGACGGCGGGATCTCCCACCACGTCTTCCGCGACCTGCCGTCTTTCCTGGCTCCCGGCGACGCCCTGGTCCTGAACGAGACGAAGGTTCTGCCGGCCCGGATGTTCGCCCAACGTCCCGGTGGCGGCAAGGTCGAGATGCTGTTCCTACGCGATCTCGGAAGCGCCTCTGGCGGCGCGTGGGAGGCGCTCGCCCGCCCGAGCAAGCGCCTCAGGCCCGGCCTCACGCTCTCCGCCGGCGGTGAGAAGGTCGAGGTGGTCGAGAGACTCGGCGACGGGCGCTGGTCCATTCGGGGCCGCGACCTGCCGGGCCTGATGCGGCGCGCGGGCCGGATGCCGCTGCCGCCGTACATCCAGCCGACCGAAGCGGCGGAGGTAGCGTACCAGACGGTCTACGCGAAGACGCCCGGCTCTGCGGCGGCCCCGACCGCTGGGTTCCACTTCACCCCGGAGACGCTGGCGGCGGTAGAGCGGGCCGGAGCCGGGATATCCCGGGTCACCCTCCACGTCGGGACCGGCACGTTCACCCCGGTACGTACGGAACGGCTGGAGGACCACCGGATGCATGCCGAGCATTACTCCGTACCGGAGTCCACAGCCAGGACCGTCGAGGGAGCAAACCGGGTGGTGGCGGTCGGGACCACCGTCGCCCGCACGCTGGAGAGCCGGGCCGCGAGCGGGGAGCGTGAGGGGGAGTCCACGCTGTTCGTGTACCCTGGTTTCCGGTGGCGGGCCGTGGACGCGCTGCTCACCAACTTCCACCTGCCGCGCTCCACGCTGCTGGCGATGGTGATGAGCTTCGCCGGCGAGGGGTTGGTGCGGGAAGCCTACCGCGCCGCCGTTGAGGAACGCTATCGCTTCTACTCGTTCGGGGACGCGATGCTCCTCTTGAACGGCGGAAGAAGCCGATGAGCGTGCCGGTCACCATAGAGATCGCGGCGCGTGACGGTGAAGCCCGCGCGGGGCTGCTCCGCACGCCGCATGGTGGTGTCGAGACCCCGACATTCATGCCCGTTGGCACCAAAGGCACGGTCAAGAGTCTGACGCCCGGCGACCTGCGGACCATCGGGGCGGGCGTCGTACTCGGGAATACCTACCATCTGTACCTGCGGCCGGGGCCTGACCTCGTCCGGGACGCCGGCGGGCTGCACGCCTTCACCGGCTGGGACGGGCCGATGCTCACCGACTCCGGCGGCTACCAGGTCTTCTCGCTGGCGAAGACCCGCCGCATCTCCGAGGACGGCGTCGAGTTCACGTCGATCTATGACGGTTCACTCCACACCTTCACCCCCGAACTGACGACGCGGGTACAGGAGGATCTCGGGGCGGACGTGGCGATGGTCCTGGACGAGTGCCCGCCGTCGGGCGCGGACCGCAAGTACCACGCGGAGTCGCTGCGGCGCACGGCGCGGTGGGCGGAGCGTTGCAGGGCGGCGCATGGGAGGTGGGATCAGGCACTATTCGGCATCGTGCAGGGTGGGCTGTTCGCTGATCTGCGACGGGAGAGCCTGGAGCGGACGGTAGAGATCGGCTTCGACGGCTACGCGGTCGGCGGGCTCTCGGTGGGGGAATCGCGGGAGGAGATGCTTCAGGTACTGGCGGGAGTGGCCCCACAGCTACCCGCGGAGCAGCCGCGCTACTTCATGGGCATCGGGGATCCGGTGGGTGTCCTCCAGGTGATTCCCCTCGGCGTGGACATGTTCGACTGCGTGCTTCCAACCCGCCTCGCCCGCCACGGCGCGGCCCTCACCGCCGGTGGCCGGGTCAACCTGAGGAACGCCCGGTTCCGGCGCGACCTCAGACCGCTCGACCCGGAATGCGGCTGCGAGACCTGCGCAGACTACAGCCGGGCTTACCTTTCGCACCTGGTGCGTGAGGACGAACTGCTCGGTCATCGTCTCCTCACGCTGCACAACGTGTATTTCATGACGAACCTCTGCCGCGAAGCACGGAGAGCCATCGTAGAAGGCCGCTACAAGGGATGGTCAAGAAACTGGATCTCACGATACACGGGAGAGCGAACTTCCACCGGGCAGATCTAGCCTTCCATCTCCGAGAGCAACCGCGCGAAAATCAGCGCCTCTTCCCAGACTCCGTGCCCGTCCTCCAGGCTCCAGTATGCGGACAACACCGCCTGCGCCAGCGCCCAGCCGTGCAGCCGATTCCGGTCCAGGCCCAACGCTTCGGCTAGCTGATCCAGCCTTCGTTCGAGAACCTGTCCGGCATTCGGTGCGTGTGCGAGATCCGGCGGCTCGCGCAGTAGCGTGGCGGCGTCGTAGGCTGGCTCGCCGACCACTCCTTTCGGATCTATCGCCATCCAGGGTTCTCGCCTGGCGGAGAGGACGTTGTCGTGGTGGAAGTCCCCGTGCAGCAGGACGGGCTCGGCTTGCGAGGGTATCAACTCGGCGAACAGCGCCTCGGCCCGCTCGACGGGAGCGGCGGGCATCGGTCCCGTCCCGCCTTCGTAGCGCCACCGCAGGCGGTCGAACCCTCGCGCCCAGTCGGAGACGAGGGGAAAGGGATGATCCGGCGGCGCTGGACGCCAAAGCCGCCGCAGCACGTCCGTGGCGATGGACATGGCTTGCTCGTCGTCAGCCACGGTGGTGAGCGGAGCGCCTGGCGTGCACCGCTCCAGCAGCATCGCGCCGAGGTCGCGGTCCAGCCGGAGCAGCCGGCAGGCGCCGCGCCCGTCGAACAGACGCAGTGCTTCCGCCTCCGTCTTGAATTCCATGTCTTGCGGGAAGGACAGTTTCAGGACGCATGGCGTGCCGTCGGGCAGGGCGGCTGGGGCTACCCAGTTGGCCCAGATCCCTGGGAACGGTGATCCTACCGAGAGCGACCAGCGCTGCTGGATGTCGGCGAAGAGCGCCGGAAGCAGCCTCAGCCACTCCACGCCGGCTGGACCGCGCATCGCCGTCGTGGCGCGGGCCAGGCTTTCGGGTACGGATGGCGGGACATGCACCTTTGGACCTCTTCCTGTGTTTCGGGTTCCGTTGGACGGTCCGGGCACGGAGGAGAGCGGGCGTGCGAGCGGCGCGGTGTGTTTCTACGTCAGAGCATGGCCGGAATATAGTTGCAGGATGGGGGCGACGCAAACCGGCCGGGGCTCGCGACCGGCGATAACCTGTGCGGACCTCTGACCGGCGGGCTTCAGATGAGCTAGAATTGTGCCCCGATTTATGGGTACGCGCCGCAACAACCTCATCGTGATGGGCCTCGTCGTCGTCCTGCTGGGCGTGGCGGCCTATTTCATCTTCGTCCGCCAGCCGGTGACGGAGTCCACGCGGCTCGGGCTGGACCTTCAGGGTGGCGTGAGCGCGCAGCTAGAGGGTTCGCAGACCGGCGGCGGCAAAGTCACCCGCGAGGAGATGGAGCAGGCCTCGGACCTGATCCGCCAGCGCATAGACCGCCTCGGCGTCGCGGAGCCGGACGTGCGGGTACAGGGAGAGGACCAGGTGGTAGTCCAGATCCCGGGCGTCGAGAACCCCGAACAGGTCATAGACATCATCGGTGACACCGCCCAGCTTGGCTTTTACCGGGTGCTTACGACGCAGGCCCAGGACAATGTCCCCCAGGACCAGGTTCAGGACGTGGAAAGCGAGATCCGGGAGGATCTCCAGGACGACGACGCTTTCCAGAAAGGGAAGACTAAGATCCTCTTCGAACAGAGCCCCACTACCACGGGCAAGGGGAACTTCGTGGCCGGGTACGTGGTCAGCGAGACCCCGGACCTCACCGGCGAGGCGGTGCAGCAGAACGGGGCCAATGTGGAATACCCGAATGGCAAGCGCGAGGTCAGCATCCAGCTAACCCGCGAGGGCGGCCGGGGATTCGGGGATCTCACCCAGGAGATCGTCAACGAAGCCACCACCACGGGACAGCCGGGCCTGCTCGCCATCGCCCTCGACGAAGATGTATTCAGCGCTCCGACCGTCAGTGAGCCGATCTTCGGTGGGCAGGTTTCGATCTCCAACGATGGTCTGCCGCAAGGGCTTCCAGAGGACGAGGCCACGCAGCTGGAGACCGTGCTCAACACCGGCGCGCTCCCTGTGAACATGAAGGTGATCGCACAGAATGAGGTCGGGCCGACGCTCGGAACGGCTTCGTTGAGGAGCGGGCTTACAGCGGCGCTCGTGGGCTTCGCGCTGGTGCTACTTCTGCTGGTGGTGATCTACCGGGCGCTCGGGCTCGTGGCTGACCTGGCGTTGCTGATCTACGCATTCCTCTTGTGGGGGCTGGTGGTGGCTATCCCGATAACGATGACGCTGCCGGGGATCGCGGGCATCGTGCTCTCCGTCGGGGTGGCGGCGGACGCGAACATCGTGATCTTCGAGCGGATCAAAGAGGAGATCCGGCGCGGCAAGACGCCCCGCACCGCTATCGCCGCCGGCTACGAGAAGGGCTTCC
>JACCTS010000111.1 GCA_013812245.1 Rubrobacter sp. | reverse complement strand
GCGGGCCAGGTAGCGGGAGGTGGATTCCAGGGCGGCCTTCGCCACGCCCATCCAGTCGTATGCGGGCCAGGCCACCTGCGCGTCGAAGTCCAGCCCCACCACGGAGGAGCCGGGCTTCATCAAATCCGCGAGCCCTACGGTGAGGGCTTTCAGGGAGTATGCGGACGTCTGGAGCGCCGTGGCGACGGAGGGCCACTCCGCGCTGAGGAAGTTGCCGCCTAGAGCATCCTCCGGGGCGAAGGCTATGGCGTGAACTATGCCGTCCAGTTCGCCCCATCGCTCCCGCAGGTCCGCGGCGACGGCTTCGATGTCTTCAGGGTTGTTGGCGTCGAGCTCCAGGACGGGTGGCTCTGGGTCCATGCGTTTCGCTGTGCGCCGGGTGAGGGACGCGGCGCGTCCGAAGCTACTAAGCGTGATCTCCGCCCCCTGTTCCCGCGCCAGGCGGGCCACCGAATACGCTATGGAACGCCGATCCAGAACGCCCGTAACCAGTATCTTCTTGCCTTCGAGCAAACCGCCCATGATGCCTCCAGAATGACGCCGCAACGACCAGAGATACAGCCGGGATAGTCTAGGGGAGAAGCCGGACCCTCGCCAGAGTTCGTCTCCGCGAATGGCGAAACGGGCGCGGTGGCGGCGTGCACCGAGGGAAGATTCGGGACCGGTGCATCCGAAAGGTTCCGATCAGGGAGAGGTGGTCTCCTCGGTGGTTGCTTCCGTGGTCTCCGTGGTGGTTTCTTCCGGTTTCGAGAGCTGATAGCGGTAGATGGCGTTCACCGTTGCCTGCCATGAGAGCAGGTCTTCGCGGCGCTCTTTCATTTCTTGCTGGGGCTGCCGGTCCGCGAGGTTAATCGTCTCGTGGGGGTCGGCGGAGAGGTCGAAGAACTCTTCGCCTTTGTTTCCGTAGTAGTAGATGTACTTCTTGTTGTCTTCGATGCTTGCCAGGCAGCGGTCTTCGTGGAAGCAACTCGCCATCATGACGCGGTCCCTGGGAGGGGAGAGGATCGAGTTCCCGTGGTAGGAGCCGCCCTCGATCTTGTAGTTCAGCAGGTCCGCCACCGTCGGCAGGACATCGAGCTCGTTCACCGCCGGCTCGATGTTCCGCTGGCCTTCGGAGCGGCGGGGGTCGTGAACGATGAGGGGTATATGCAGCCCTTCGTTGTAGATGGTGTCGTCATGCTGGTAGCGTTCGTGCTCACCGAAGCCCTCTCCGTGATCCCCGAGGACGATGAAAACGGTGTCGTCATAGAGGCCCAGCTCTTTGTACTGATCGAACAGGTTCCTCAGGAAACGGTCCTCGTAGTGGAGGGTGTTCAGGTAGCGGTTGAGGTCTTCGTCGTCCTTCACGTATTTCCGTTGGCCATAGCGGTCGGGAACGACGTAGTCGTGGTGGGGCGTCACCGTCAGGTAGGTGGCCAAAAACGGGCTGCTTCCGTTCTCCAGCAGCCAGTTCCGGCTCGGCTCCAGCATGATGTCGTCCTCGTAGCCGAAATAGTTGGCTTCTTGGAACCCTTGCTTGGGCATGTAGTTGACCGGATAGAAGTCGTCATAACCGAAGTTGTCCACGAGTTGCGGACGGCGTTCGAAATTCTCGGTCGCCGACTGGAAAAACGCGGTGTTGTATCCTTGTTCTCCGAGGAGGTCCGCCAGGCAGTCCGCGGGGATGGCGTCGGGCTCGGACTCCGTCATGTCCGTGTCCAGCGGTGGCACGACGCCGCACTCCGTCGCCAGGAGCGCTTTGGAGGTGTGCGGGACAACTGCGTAGGCGTTCTGCGCCACCACGCTGTCGTTCGCCAGTTCTTGCAGGAACGGCGTAGTATCGATGTCCGCGTAGGGCGTGGTGGACTCCGCCCGCGTTGACTCCAGGAAGACCAGCACGACGTTGCGCTTCTCGGTCTTCTTGGTCGCCTTCAGGGTGGCGTCCGATGCCAGGTCTTCGGCTGCGAGGTCCACTTTGATCTTCCCGGTTGGCGGCTCGACGAGCTGCCGGACGAACACATTGGCTACCGCGTCCCGGGAGAATGAGTTGCCCGCACCCGTGACGCTGGGCACGAGCGAGAGGCTCCCGAAGATGACGGCCAGAAAACACACGGACAGCGCCGCCGCGCGCGCCACGCCGGGGGCTCCCGCGGATTGCGTGGGTAGGTGCCAGTCGCGGCCGAAGAGGCGGGTCACCACCGCCGGGCCCGCGACGCCGTAGAAGAGGAGGACCGAGATCAGGAGCCAGTGCAACGTCGTCGTCTCGGAGGCGATGATTTCCCGGACCTCTCCGAAGGTGGATATCGAGAATGCTATGACGCTGAAGTCCAGCGTCGAGCCCGTCGTCTTGTAATAGAAGTGCGCCGCCGTCGTGAGCACCGCGACGGCGATGGTCACGAGGTGGAAGAGCAACAGCACGGGGAAGCGCGTCAGGCGGTTGCGAGTTATAGCGAATAGCCCGATCCAGAGCGCCGCGTATCCCAGGTTGAAGAACATCTCGGAGCGGATTTGATCCAGGAATCCGAGCGGCCCCGGAACGTCGAGCTGGGTCGCCACGCGCACGACTTTCAAGCCCACGTTGTAGATGAATACGGGGATCAGCAGGGACAGCAAATAGATCCAGTCTTCCCGGATCAGAAGCCCCCTCAAACGGGCGGCAGCACCTACTCTTTCGTCTTCCGTAGTCACGAACGCGAAGAAGTTTAGCAAAGATTCCACAGGCTACCTGGAAACCAACGTTCCTGCCCCTCATCACGCCTCTCACGCCGAACGTCCGGCGTCGGAGGGTAGCTCGCAACCGGCGATACGTTACTGATGGCCCGGATGATTGACCGGAATCTGAAACGGGCATATCCTAGACCCGAAACGGGTGTTTACGGGAAGGGAAGCCGCACCTGAACGCACAGTTCCGCGAGTGAGGTACGCCGAATCCCGTACCGTGC
>JACCTS010000060.1 GCA_013812245.1 Rubrobacter sp. | reverse complement strand
GTCTTTATTTCAGTAGCTTCCGGGCTGTCTTTGTGCTCTGTTCGTGATCTTCTGGTGTGGAGCCGGTATCAACGCCGTGATCTCGCGCCAGGCGATGTATCTGATGAAGGCTCGTGTCCAGCAACTCGGCGGCTCGGGAGACGCTTATGCGCTCCTGCTCCAGTAGGTTCATAACGTAGTCTTCCACACCGGTATAGATCAAACGCCGCAGGGCCGTCGCCCGGTCGGTTCGTTCGTCGCGGGCCTTTGAGTCAGCCAGTTCGAGCACTTTCTCTGGAATGCGTAACGGATAGGATCTACCCATCTTCACCGCCTCCTCTCCCATGTTCGAGGTCTTCTCTGACTTTGCCATACACCGATTCCCGGATGTGTTCTCTGAGTCTTTCCAACGCGGCGAGTCCATCTTCGTGCCCGAGGTTTCCTATCTCCACGAACCTTACGATCACGCTGGCCGGAGTGAGATAGGGGATTGAGTTCTGGCTCAGAAACCTCAGAAAGACCCGATCGTCGCTCAGTATAGCGGCGGCGTGCTCTGCGTGGTACAGGTGCAATGCCGCGCGTTCGCCCGCTCCGAGCGACGAAGTTCCCGCCAGTAGTTCTCCGGCGCGAGGGTCCGCCTTTGCCGGGTAGATCGGGGTTCGATTCTTCTTCAAAGTCCGCTCCAACTCCCGGGCATCCTCGTACAGCTCCAGCTTGCCGCTCACTACCGCCTCATCGTAGACCGGCGCCGGAATCAGAACTTCGTGGTTCTCCAGCAAAGATTCGAGCAACCCCGCTTTGCCGAGCTTGATCAGTCCATCAGCGTCTACTACGATTTTGCACATTTCTATACAAAATTATACGCGATGCCGGCAGCAAGGTCTTCGACGGCCTTTCGCGCCTGCTGGGTGGATCTTGAGTTCTTGCGGGAGGATTCGCGCCTCAGCTCCGGCGCTCCGGCCATCGAGATCCAGATTTTGCGCGCCCTCTTACCAGTAGGGTCCACGTAAAAGCGTGTTACGCTCGTCTATGTGAAGAGAAGGGAGGGTGGAAGCATGGAAACCCGGAACATAATTTTGTCGTTGCCTGAAGAGTTATTGCAAGAGGTCGAGGTCCTCGCTGCGCGCAGGCGAACCTCCGTTTCGGCGCTTCTTGCCGGGATGCTCCGGGAGATGGTCGAGCGTGAGTCGGGGTACGCGCTCGCCAGAAGAAGGGAGATGGAGGCTCTGGAGTTGGGCCTGGACCTGGGGACCGGCGGGGAGATACGGTGGAACAGGGATGAGCTTCATGAACGGCGGTGAGCGCCGGGAGAGTGGGCGGTGTTTCGTGGACACCAACCTCTTCGTCCATGCTCACGACCGGACGGCGGGCCGCAAGCGCGAGGTTGCCCGGATCCTGATCTCGCCGCTCCGGGAGACGCTCGTGCCTTTCACATGACGATGTTACTATGACGCAGTTGATCATGACCGGGCAGGCTGGAGTAATCCGTGGATCATAGGCTCATGCTGGAAGTGCCGGAAGAGATCTATGAGCCGCTGCGGAAAGAGGCGGAGCAAACAGGGCAACCGCCCGAGTCGGTGGCGGTCAGGTGGCTCGCGCAGGCGGTCCGAGAGGCCGTCGATGACCCCCTGGAGCCGTTCATCGGCGCGTTTGCCAGCGGCGGTTCCAATTGGGCGGATCGCCACGATCGTTATCTCGGAGAAGCGGCTCTGGACACGGCGACGAATTCCGAGGGCGAAGGGTAACCCGCATACCGGACCTCTTCGTGGACACGGCTGGCTGGGGGCATCTGGTTGACCCGACGCAGGAATATCACGCGCTTGCGGCCAGGGTCTATCGTGCCGCCCGTCAACAAGGACGCAGGCTCCTTACAACGAACTACGTCATCGCGGAGTTGGTTGCGCTCCTGACCGAGCCGCTTCGCATTCCACGACCGGAGATAATCGCGTTCGTGAACGGGTTGAAGACGTCGCCCTACGTGGACATCATGCACGTGGACGCGGCGCTCGATGAGCAGGCTTGGCAACTACTCACGCAGCGACAGGACAAAGAATGGAGCCTGGTTGATTGCTCCAGCTTCACTGTAATGCAACAACTGGGCATCGGCGAGTCTCTGACGACCGACCGCCATTTCGAACAAGCAGGCTTTGTTCGACTGCTCAAGCGGACATAGCCCGCGCGGGAAGCTGCGGACCTCATCTCCGACATCTCGCGCCGGAGAACCCATGCGCCGCAGCCGGCCGACGTCCTCTCCGCCATAGAGCTTCATAGCCGGGCGGGAATTTCATTCTGGGACGCAATAATCCTCACCAGCGCCCGCGCTCTGGACTGCGGCATCCTCTACTCCGAAGACCTCGACCCCGGACAGGCCTACGGCGGCGTGCTCGTGATCAACCCGCTACAAGCATAGCTGAGACCGTGGATTCACCCGCCGCTTCACGGAGGGGATAAGTCACGTCCGCGCGCACGGCCTCCGCGCCGAAGGCCAACGCCGCCCGGATGGCCTCCCCGGTCAACCGCGGGTGCTCGTCCAGCACCTGATCCATACTCTCGCCCGCCGCGAGCTTTTCCAGGATCGTCTCCACCGTGATACGGGTCCAGGAGATGACCGCTGTCCCCATCATGACCGCGGGATCGGCTGTTACGAGGTCTCGACCCACCACTTTGCACCGCCCGTCCGGATCGTTCGTCCGGGCGCAGTATACTCCCCCGACTCTTTGTCCTGCGGGGGGGCGCGCAACGCGCCCGAGCCGACTCGGGTAGCTGCCGCGGATGCCGTAGTATCTAGAGGTTGCCGGACCAACTCCAGTTTGTAGAGGATGCTTCGGATGCATTATCCTGAGCAGTGTGATGGTGGCTGACGCACGAAAAGGAGCTTGAGGATGTTGCCGGCAGAAGTGAAGAGACACCGTTTCACCGTCGAGGAGTACCACGGGATGGTCGAGACCGGCCTGCTCTCCGAGGACGACCGGGTGGAGCTAATTGACGGGGAGATAGTCGAGATGGCAGCTATAGGACCCCGGCATTTTGCCTGTGTCGTTAACCTGACCCACGTACTGATGAAATCATGCGGCGACAGGTATTTCGTTAGCGTTCAGAACCCTGTCACCATTGGCGAGAAAACCGAACCTCAGTCGGACCTGTGCCTATTAAAGGCGAGGCCAGACCCCTCAGGAAGTCTCCCCGGCCCGGAAGATGTGGCCCTCGTTATCGAGGTTTCGGATACCACGCTTTCCTACGACCGGAACGTGAAGCTGCCGCGCTACGCAGCGGCCGGTGTCCCCGAGGTCTGGATCGTTGACTTGGAAGGGAGCAAGATCGGGATTCACACAGAGCCTTCGGCCGGCGGATATGAAGCCTTCGACGAGTCGGAGCGGGGAGAAGAGGTTCGCTCCCGCAACGTGGCGGGGCTCTCGGTGGCCGTGGACGAA
>JACCTS010000059.1 GCA_013812245.1 Rubrobacter sp. | reverse complement strand
CAGGAACAGGTGCAATTGGAGGTTGCCGACACGCAGCCAACGCACGGGGAAGGGGAAGTCAGGCGCGGAGACTTCCTCCATCCCGAACATCTCCGTGTAGAAGCGCGCCGACTCATCCAGGTCGTGGACGCTGACGCTGACGTGCGTAAATCCGGTCGCGCGCATCGTTGCCGCCCCTACACCGCCCGGATGGCGACGGTCTTCCATGTGGAGTAGAAGTCCAGGCCGGCCGTGCCCTGCTCCTTGGGGCCTACGCCGGACTCCTTGACGCCACCGAAAGGCACATGAAACTCGACGCCGGCGGTCGGGGTGTTGACGTTGACGATGCCGACCTCGGAGCGTTCCGCGAACTCCTGGGTGTAGAGCAGGGAGCGGGTCGCAAGGCCGGCGGTCAGGCCGTAGCGGGTGTCGTTGGCGATCTCGATGGCGTGATCGAAGTCCCGCGCCTTTATCACGGCGAGGACTGGCCCAAAGATCTCCTCCTGCGCCGTCTCTGACGAGTTGTCCACATCGGCGACGATTACCGGCGAGATGAAGTATCCATCGTCCTCAGGTCCAGTTGCGCCACCGTCTATGATCACCCGCCCATCCTTCCTGGCCGTCTCGATGGCCGCAAGGATGTCATCGTACTGGCTCTTGTTCACCACGGGACCGGCTGCGGTGTCATCGTCGAACACGTCCCCAAACTTGGTCGCCTCGGTGGCGTTCTTCAGCTCTTCGATGAACTCATCGTAGATGCTCTCGACCACGACGGCGCGGCTGGTGGCGGTGCATTTCTGGCCCGCGTACCCGAAGGCGCTGAAGGCGACTTTCTGGGCGGCGTCAGCGAGGTCGGCGTCCTCCATCACCACGTACGGATTCTTGCCGCCCATCTCCAGCTGGACCTTCTTACCGACGGCCCGCTCCTGGATGCCGAGGCCGACGCTCGTGGAGCCGGTAAACGAGATGCCCTTCACGCGCGGGTCCGTCACCAGGGGATCTCCGACCGCGCCGCCGGAGCCGGTGACCATGTTGACGACGCCATCGGGAAGGCCGGCCTCCGAGAGAATTCGCATCAGGGAGGCGGCGTTCAAGGCGGCGTTGGATGCAGGCTTTATCACGATGGTGTTGCCGGCGATCAGGGCTGGGGCCATCTTCCAGGATGGGATGGCCAGCGGGAAGTTCCACGGTGTGATCAGGCCGACCACCCCGAGCGGCTCCCTCACGGAGCTGATCTGTATCCCCGGCCGCGTCGAGGGCGGAATGGTTCCGTCCAGCCGCCAGCCTTCGGAGCCGTAGTAGCGGAAGATTGCCGCGGCCCGCGCGACCTCCATCAGGCTCTCCCCCATCGGCTTGCCCGTCTCACGGGCCATCAGGCTCGCCAGATCGTCCGTCTGCTCCTCGATGATATCCGCAGCCTTCATCATGATCGCGCCGCGACCAGATGGAAGCATACCCTTCCACTCAGGGAGCGCCCCGGCCGCAGCATCGACGGCCCGTGAGACCTCATCCGCACCGGAGGCAGGTGTTGTGCCAAGTACCTCGGATGGGTTGGAAGGATTGATGATCTCTGAGGTCTCACCCGAGTCGGCGGGCGCCCACTCGCCGCCGATGAAGTTATTGGACTCTATTTGAGATTCGATCATGCTGCGCCTCCTTCGTGGCGTGTTCGATTGTTTACCCTTTCCTTACCCGGTTTTACGTTCTGCTTCACATGCGGACGCGAAAACGAGAGCCCGTTCACTGCTCCACGGGGTTAGAGAGCATGATGCCACCTACCGTGATCTCAACCCGGTCGTCCGGCTTGAGGTCGAAATCGTCGGGGGGAACGAGGCTCGTGCCCGTCATCAGGAAAGCACCGGTCGGGAAAGCGAGTTCCCTGCCAAGATACTCCGCCAGCTCTTCAAAGGGACGCTTCATCTCGGAGGTGTTGATGTCTCCCTCGAAGACGGCCTCCCTATCGCGCGAAACTTGCATCTCTATGGAGAGGTCGCGCATGGTGTCGGGATCGCCGATCTCGATGCCTGGCCCCAGGGAGCAGCAACCGTCGTAGATCTTGGCCTGCGGCAGGTACAGCGAGTTCTCGCCTTCGATGTCGCGGGAGGATACGTCGTTGCCCGCTGTGTAGCCGACGATCTCCATGCGGCTGTTCACGACGAGCACAAGCTCGGGTTCCGGCACGTTCCAGTGGCTGTCTCTGCGGACCCGTATCGGCTGACCGTGGCCCGCGACGCGCCAGCCTGTGGCCTTGAAGAAAAGCTCGGGCCGCACGGCGTCGTAGACCTTGTCGTAGATGTCCGCCTCTTTCGACTCGAACATGCGGGCCTCGCGGCTGATCAGGTACGTCACCCCCGCCGCCCATACCTCGTGCGAAGGCTCCACCGGCGCCAGAAGTTCGCCTTCGGCCGCCTCTCCGAGAGCCTGGCTTTCGAGGAAACTCGGAATCTCTTCCGCGGGCATCCCGAGCAACGTCCCCAGCGTAAACCCGGCCGGGAGACACCGTCCGTCCAGCGCCCAGCGCGCGCCTTCATTCGCCCGATGTCTGGATAGATGCATGCTCTCACCTTTCCTCTATGCCTGACGGTACAAGCTATCATGATCGTAACCCGGATGCGTGGGACCATGCCGCTGTTTAGTATAGATTCGTAGCCACACTGCTTGGAAGGAGGATGGAATGGAGGTACTGGACACCTTCAGCCCGGAGGAGACGAGAGGCTTCTCGCGCCAGCAGGCGCTCCTGGCACGGGAAAACCCATGACCCCAGGAGAGTCTATGGCCTTCGGTGGTTCGAGTTAGACGATGTAGAACCGCCCGACAACGGTGCTTCTGGCCGACGACCACATCATGTTCCGGGAGGGGCTGGCGCGGCTGCTAGCCACCTACGGAGGGCTTGAGGTGGTGGGGGAGACGGCCAACGACGAGGAGGCCATCGTCCTGGCCCGGCAGACCAGGCCCGACGTGGTCATCATGCAGGTGCAGATGCCGTTCGAAAAGGCCAGGGAGTCCCTGGACGAGATGCGCGAGGTCGAGCCGCCGCTGAAGGTGATCATAGTGACCATGTTCGAAGACCCCACCATGATGCGGGATTTCTTGAAGCTGGGGTCAGTGGATACGTGCTGAAGAACTCATCCACGACCCAGCTCGTGAGCGCGATCCGCGCCGTCGCCCTCGCCCCCGAGGACGGCAACGTGGTGCTGGGCATGCCTCGCGATATGCTGGAAAAGCCGAAAGGGGCCTGGAGTGCGTGCTCTCCGTCCGGGAGTTGGAGATCCTGCTGCTGGCCGCCCGCAGTCTCTCCAACCACCAGATAGCCGGCCGGGGGCATCTGGCGGAGGGGACCGTCAAGCGCCATCTCGCCAACACCTACCACAAGATGAGGGTGGGATCGCGAGGCGAGGCCGCCAGGAAAACGCTGCAGGAGGAGTGGATCACCGTCCGCGAGACCACCGACGACGAGAGCCTGAAGGCGTAGCCCGGAAGCGGGCCTGGTTACTCTGCGGGCTCCCTAGAGATAAGCTCCTCCATCTCGTCCACGACCGCGAACAGGTCATCCAGGCTCATGTCCTCTATCTTCCAGGCCCGTCCGTCCAGGTTGATCCTGGCGCCCATCATGCCGTCGGAGAACAGTATTTCGATCCGGCATGCAATTGCCTCCTGCCCTTCCGGGGTGGCCTCACCATTGTCGTTGCGAACTATCAGGTGCGGCCCGAAGTTCTCCACCTCCCCGTCGAGGTAATCTGCGGGGGCGAGCATCACCTCGGCGTCGGGATGGTGCTCGTGCATGGCCAATGCCAGCGTCTCACGGTACATCTGGAGCCCTACGGTAACAAGTATGCGCACGTCCGTACGCTCCTGACTCGCGGGAAACTGAATACGAAACGATACGCACGAAAGCGGCCCACAGATAGCTTCAAAGACACTATACACTCGATGCCAGGAACGTAGGGTGATCCGGGCCGAAAATGTATCGAAATATGTAGCATGTATTTCATATTCGGGGTGTTTGCACATCGCGGTCCGCCCGGAACCTCCGCTACACACTTCGATACATTTTCCTCGAATATCAGTCAAAACCGCTTCCGGGGTGGTCCGAGCAAGCTATATTCTTTTCGCCACTCATCCTCCGTCCAATAAAAGGAGCGCGACCGGATTGCTCGAGCGAAACATAGAAGACAGATGGCGTTCGAGAGCCCCGGAGCAGCATGAGATGACCCAGACGCATACAGAGTTCCGCAGGTTCGAGAGCCTGTCCTGCACGCCGGAGGAGTACGCAGGGTATGAGGTTCTAGACCCCGTGGGCCAGAAGATCGGGAGCGCCGAAAAGCTCTTCTTCAATCAGAACGTCCGGCCCGAGTACATCCGGGTGCGGATCGGGCTACTCCTTGCCAGGCACATACGCATCCCGGTAGAGGATGTCGCGCTCAACAAAGCGACACGGGCCTTGCACATAAATTACAAGCGCCTACATAATATTGTGGTTTGTTCAGAGTCGAACTACCATTTGTAGTGCCGCACCCCGACTTTTGGTGCAAAGCCAGCGACACGGTCCCTGACGCTCAAGTGATCTCGACGACACGAGAGGGTAGATCTTGAAGAATGTGGCATCGAAGGACGACCACCAGAGAACGCTTGCGCGGCTGGATGAGTCTCTGGAGTGGGCACGTTCGAGGGGCCGGACGAGGTTGGTGGAACTTCTGAACCTCATCCGGATTGAGATCCTCTTCGACATGGGTCTCTCCGAAGAACCGCCGCTGGCCCGGAACCGGGCAGCGGCAGCCGGGTCGGCTTTCGGCGCGAACCGTAGCGTATAGGAGCGCTACAGCAGTTCTTCTTTCGAGACGATCTAGTTTACCGGACTCCCCTCTATCCGGCGCTTACGACGGAACTGCTGGGGCGTTGCCCGGCCGGAAAGGAACAGAACGTATGAAACCAGACGCGTCACCCCCGGCCGGGCCGAACCGGCTCGGCCGTCACGAAGCCAACCCGTACGCCGAGTTGAAGCAGATCGTCAAGAAGAGCGGGCTGCTGGAGCGGCAGCCGGCCTACTACGTGGCCAAGATCTCCTTCACGCTCGGCATGCTGGTGGTGGGCCTGGTCCTGTTGCTGGCCTCCGATAGCCCGTGGTTCCAGATTTTGAACGCTGTCTACCTGGCCTTCGTGTTCGTCCAGATCAGCCTTCTCGCCCACGACTTCGGACACCGGCAGTTCACTTTCCGCTCCTCGTGGAAGAACGACTGGCTGACCCTCATCTTCGGCAACCTGCTGCTCGGCGTGAGCCGTCAGTGGTGGATCGACAAGCATAACGAGCATCACGGACACCCGAACCAAGTGGACGTGGACCCCGACGTGGACATCCCGCTGCTCGCTTTCGACGAGGAGCAGGCGATGGACAAGAAGGGGATCGCACGGTTCGTCGTGAAGTACCAGGCGATCCTGATCTTCCCGCTCTCGTTCCTCCAGGCGTTGAGCATGCACCGCAGCAGCGTCGAGTTCCTCGCCAGCGGTAAAGCAAGGAGCACGCTGGTCGAGGCGCTCATCATCGTGGCCCACTTTGCGCTGTACTTCGGCCTGCTGTTCTCCGTTCTGGAGCCCCTGACGGCGGTGCTGTTCATCGTCGTCCATCGTGGGCTCTTCGGCATGTATATGGTCTCCATCTTCGCGCCTAACCACAAAGCAATGCCCCTGCTCGAACAGGACAGCCGGGTCGACTTCCTGCACCGGCAGGTGCTGACCAGCCGCAACGTCTTTGCCCACCCGGTCACCGACTTCTGGTACGGGGGCCTCAACTACCAGATAGAGCACCATCTCTTCCCGAGGCTTCCCCGGAACAAGCTGCGGGAGGCGCAGCCGATCATCAAAGGCTTCTGCCGGGACCACGGAATCTCCTTCCACGAGACGAGCGTGCTCCAGTCTTACCGCGAGATCCTCAGCCACCTGCACGAGATCGGCGCCCCGCTTCGTAAAACGTAGCCGCAACGGATCTGTCTTCGAGAAGCGTGCGAATCCGGGGATCGGAGACAAGCACTACCGCTAACGGAAGCTTCTGACCCGTCGCAAACGACCAGACTGCGGAACTGGCGCATTGTGCCAACGTCTTTCGGTACGTACACGATCCAACGCCATGGCTCCAACGCCATGGCGCAACTATCTTGGGCGCCGAGGAGACGGTGTTTTCGGTCAAAGGCAAGGAAGTAGTGGTCGGCTTCGTGGTAGATGGAGCTAGCGGCAAGACCCTGAGATTCGAGGTGCTCTTCGCGGGTGATGGAGAGGCGTTTCGACGGTGGCTTGAGCCCTACGCCAGAGGGATGGGGGCCGAAGTGCTCGTCTCCAACGCCAACGGCTCCTACGGGGCGGCGGCTGGTGGGTTGGGCCTCTCTCAGCAGCTGTGCATAGCTCACGTGCGCAAGTACGTAAGCAAGCGGACGAACTCGATCTCGGAGCAGGCCGAAAAAGAGTGGGGCGAGCGAGAAGATGGGAAGCTAGAAAATCTCAATAAGGATCTGAGGGTGCTAAAGGAACTACTCGGGGAGTTCCCCAGGGACGGCGCCAACAACGCCTCGGAGAGGAGCATCGCGAAGAGCAAGATGCGCTACAAGACGATGCGCGGCTACAAGAGCATGGACGGCATGAAGAACGGGATCGCGCTAACCCAGTGGCTCTACAACGGGCAAGAAGAAGAGCACGACTTGGCTGAGGAGATGGCGGCGTGAACTACTCGGTGCACCTAGCCGGAAAGTATTTCTCAAGTTTGCCCACCGCTCGTGGGACGGTTACCCCACAAGTCTTCTCTTGCGCGGATGGTGTGCGCGTGAGAAGCTAGAATGGTGAATTCCCGATCAGGGGGTTCGATGCTTGTGATGCTGGCAGCGGGTTGACGGAACCGGGATTTTGGGAGGGGGATTCATGCATCGGCTCGAATTGGCTTCGGTGGCGGTATTTCTGTTTGCGGCCGTGGCTTTCTCGGCTGCGCTTTTCGCCGTATCTGATGCTTCGGAGGCGGAGCAAGGTGCTCCCGAAATGGAGAGCGCCAGTGAGACACAGTACTCCAACGGCCTCGACGAAGTCTGGGGCATGCCCGGCACGCCTGCGACGGACTACTACGGCTTTTACGCCCGGTGGCTCGCACGGGAAGGCGCACTGGAGATCTCGAAGGTGAAGGATACGCCCTCCGAGGGTTCGGCTCCCGGAGTACGGGCGCCTGCGGGCGCGCGCTCGGTCATGGAGTCGCCTGCCCCCTACTCCCAGATCGTCGATAACGCCTCGCACAGGCGTTTTTTCTCGAAGCAAGCCTGGAAGGACAGCTCCAGAGGAAAGAGACATTACGGTAAGGACTTCGAGTACATCAGGCCCAAAAATGGCGCGCCCGCCGCGTGGTTCAGGGTGAAGATTCCTACCGCCGGTCGCTACACCGTCTATGCTCGCTGGCCCGCCGTCAAGCGCAACAACCCCGCGGCCCGCTTCCGTATCGGCACCACATCCGGGCTCGAGAACGCCGACGTCAACCAGCGCAAAGACGGCGGCATGTGGGTGAGGCTCGGCGCGTACGAGATGAAGGCGGGCAACCGCTACTCCGTGCGGGTAGCCGGATACTCGAAAACCAGGGGCCGCGTGGTCGCCGACGCCG
>JACCTS010000039.1 GCA_013812245.1 Rubrobacter sp. | reverse complement strand
CCAAGAAAAGGGACCCAGCCCCGAGCAACAGCGCCTTTGTGAGCCGACTTCGCTACCGCATCGACACCGTTTTCAGTCAGCTCACGGGACGCTACTCCGTAAAGCGGGTATGGGCGCGCGACCTCTGCTCTGGCACCTCACCGGCAGGCTGCTGAGGAAGATCCTCTCTCACACCGTGGCCTTCTTGCTCAACCACCGGATGGGCAATCCGCCCCTACAGCTCTCGAAGCTACTCATCTAAAACCTGCACACGGGGTTAACTAACTTTCCAAGAGGAGAATCGCTCATGGCGGCGTGTCTCAATGTCTGGGCCTTCGCTAGAGCACATCTACCTCAGCGAGAAGATCGAAGACGATCAAGAGCGCAAAGAAAAAGCGGAGAGGGTGGGATTCGAACCCCCGAGACAGCTTAACACCGCCTACGGGCATGCACGTTTACGCGCGGTTCATCCACTCCCGGCGTGTTTCCCAGCCTGATCGGCGAAGGGTAGGGCTAGAATAAGGATATGACCGTCCGGGCGTTGATAGTAGAAGATGAGAAGAACCTGGCAAGCCTGCTCCGGGGATACCTGGAGCGAGAGGGTTTCGAGGTGCATGAGACGTTCGACGGCGAGGCTGGGCTGGAAGCCGCAAGACGACTGGAGCCCGACGTCGTGGTCCTGGACTGGATGCTTCCCGGGCTGGACGGGATGGGAGTTCTGCAAGAACTCAGGCGCTTCTCGGAGGCGTACGTCATCATGCTCACCGCCCGGGCGGAGGAGATGGACAAGATCGTGGGTCTCTCCGCAGGTGCGGACGACTACCTGACGAAGCCCTTCTCTCCCGGAGAGTTCGTCGCGCGCGTGCGGGCGATGCTCCGAAGACCGCGCGGCGAAGCGGACACCACTCCCGAGGAAGAGAAACCACTCGCGTTTGGGGTACTGGAGATTGACCCCGCCAGGCGCCGGGTGTGCCTCGGGAAAGGCGAGGTATCGCTGACCGCACTCGAGTTCGATCTCCTACTCGCCCTGGCGTCGAGACCGGGCTTCGTCTTTGGCCGCCGGCGGCTGCTCGAACGGGTGTGGGGCGAGGACTACTTCGGGGACGACCACGTAGTGGATGTTCATGTGGCAAACCTCCGCAAGAAGCTGAACGCGGTGGAGGATGGTGCCGGCAACCGATACGTCAGGACGGTGCGCGGCGTCGGCTACAGGTTCGAGGGATCGTGAAACGCCGGTCCCCGTTTCGTTCCTCCCGGAGCCTCGGCGCGAAGCTCTTCGCCTCCCACTTCCTCGTGGCCCTGGTGGCGGCCTTCACGCTACTTACAGCCCTCTATCTCATAGCGCCCGTCATCTTCGGAAGGCTGATGAGCGGGATGATGGGCGCTGACGGCGGGATGATGCGGCCGTCGGACATGGAGGGGATGATGGGGTCCGTGGGCCGGGCGTTCGGGCTGACCCTTCTTTACTCGCTACTGGTGGCGGGGGCGGTAGCGGCGGTGATCGCGGTCGCGTCGAGCCTCTTCGTGTCGCGGAGGATCGTGGAACCACTGCGGAACATGATGACGGCCACCCGTCGCATCGCCGCCGGACGCTACGGCGAGCGCGTGCCGGTCGGCGAGCCGGACGAGCTCGGCGCCCTCTCGGAGAGCTTCAACTCCATGGCGGCTAGCCTGGAGCAGGCGGAGAAGAAGAGGCTGGAGTTGATCGGGGACGTCTCCCACGAACTACGCACCCCGCTCTCGACGTTGCAAGGCTACATGGAGGGGCTCATGGAAGGCGTTGTGGAGCCTTCAGAGGAGACGTGGGCCTTGCTCTACGGAGAGGCGGAGCGCATGAGGCGGATCGTGGACGACCTCCGTCGGCTCTCCCATGCAGAGGCGGGACAACTTGACCTGGAAATAACGGTCGTCTCCCCGGCAGAGGTTGTCAGGATCGCGGTCGAGCGCATGGCGCCGCTCTTCGACGAGAAGGGCGTGGAGCTGGAGAACGTGGTGCCTGAGAATCTGCCGCCAGTTTCGGCGGACGCCGACCGGGTCCTCCAGGTCCTGACCAACCTGCTGGGCAACGCTCTGCGCCACACCCCCGCCGGTGACCGGGTCGCCGTGGGGGCGGAGGTGCGGGAGAACGCGGTCGTCTCCTGGGTCGAGGATACCGGAGCGGGCATCCCTGCCGGGGATCTGCCGCACGTCTTCGAGCGATTCTACAGGACCGAGAAGTCGCGCTCACGGAGCGAAGCTCGCGGCGGCTCGGGGCTGGGGCTCGCGATCTCCCGGGCGCTCATCGAGGCGATGGGCGGGAGGATACGGACCGAGAGCCCCGGAAAGGGAGCCAGGTTCTCTTTCTCGCTGCCGCTCGCGGACACGGCGTCTGGAGAGTCTTGATCCAAACTTGATCCAAGGCAAGCGCTCCCTTGAGACAGTTCTCTTACACTCGGTACGTAGACGAGATATCTAGAAGGAGTGTACGAACCATGATGGACGGAATGATGGGCGGTGGAGGCTGGCTCTGGATGCTGTTGCCCTTACTGTTCTGGGGTGGGCTCCTGGCCTTCGCGGCCTGGGCCTTGGTAAGGATCTTCCCTAATAGAGGCGGCGAAGACCGAGGTTCGGGCGTACAGGAGGAGAGAGCCGAAGAGATACTGCGCAAGCGTTTCGCCTGCGGCGAGATAGACGCCGAGGAGTACGAGAGATCCACCGAGGTCCTCAAGGGTGAGAGAGACGCTACGAGAGGAGGCATTTAGAGATGCGGAAGATTAGATACCTGGTCGTCGCCCTGGCGATGGTGGTGTTGCTCCTGGCCGGAGCCGGAATCACCTCCGCGGCCGTCCAGTTTGGCTCCATGATGAGCGGTGGCGCGATGAGTGGCGGCATGGGCTCGATGATGAATGACAGAGGCATGATGGGCTCCTTCGATGAGGATAAGCCGTTCGATCTCCAGTTCATCGACCAGATGACCATGCACCATCAGGGCGCGATCATGTCTTCCAAGCACATGATCTCCGACTCGGAGCGGCCCGAACTGCGCAAGCTCGCCGAGAACATCGAGGAGAGCCAATCCGAGCAGATAGATCAAATGCAGGAGTGGCGCGACGAGTGGCACCCCGACGCAGAGCAGACCTCCGGGATGCCCGCTGGAATGATGGACGAGATGATGAGCGACGGGATGATGGAACAGATGATGGGCGGCTCTATGCAGGAGATGATGGGCAGCGACTCAACCGACGTGATGTTCCTGCGCATGATGATCCCGCACCACCAGATGGCCGTGAATATGTCCGAGAAGGCGCTCAAGAGGTCCGAACACCCAGAGCTCGAGGAGCTGGCCCGCAAGATCATCGACGAGCAGACAGCGGAGATAGAGCTGATGGAGGGCTACCTGAAAGAGATCGAAGCGGCGGAGAAGGGTTAGCGGGAAGACGGTACGCGCCCGTGGTGGACACGACGAGCAATCTCCCGGCGTGGCGAGCGAGGTTAGCCTCCCCGCCGGGAGACTGTATACTCCGGTTGCTTTGACCGTGCGACGGACATACCTGATCTTGCTGGCGATCTTAGTGAGCGCTTTCGTGTCGCTCTACCCCTACCTGGGGGCGATGGAGATGTGCCACTCGGGCGAGTGCCCATACGCCGCGCAGTCCTCGATACAATCGTCCGGGGCTTTCACCAGCCTCGCCGGGCTGTGCCTGGGTGCCGTGCTCGCGGTGTCTTCCACCGGAATCCTCGGTCTCGCAACGCTCCGTGGACGCCGCCTCTTCGACGAACGTTCGCGGCCCACGCAGTTCTACCTTTCGCCGGACCCACACCCTCCCCAATTTTCCTGAGCCGATAGACATCCATCCTTAGCCTTTCGACGGCGCTCTCTCATGCCGCGCGGGGTTAGTAGAACCATCCCTTCCCAGGTGATGGTGTTTGGCTGACTGTCGGCATGCCTAACGACAAGCATCCTTTAGACCACCTCGGAGGAGGAAGCGAATAAAGATGAACAGAAGCTGGCTAGGCTGGACGGCGCTGTCCGTACTGGTAGCGACGGCGCTCGGGATCTACGTGCTCGTTCCCGGCATGATGGCGGTGGTACTTCCGTACGCGCTGATTGCGGCCTGCCCGATCTCCATGCTGCTGCTGATGAAGTTTATGCACGGAGACCAGGGCTCACCCCACGAGAGCGAGGCCGACCTGACACCGGAGGAGAGGCTCGCGCGGCTGAAGGCACAGCACGCCGCCCTGGACGAGAAGATCGGGGCTCTGGAGCGGGACGAGCTTCGACCCTCGGCGGTCGACGAAAGGCGCTGACTACACAGAGACGGAAGAGTGAGGAGACCATGAGCAAAACGACGAACAAGACGAGCAAGGCGCGGCGGACGCCGCCGCTGCTGTGGGGAGCGGTGGCGGTGTTCGCCCTCGCGGCGCTGGCGGCGGCGGCGTCCGTCTACCTGTCCGCTGGCCCTGGTGAGCAGTCGTCCGGGGCCGGCGCGAGCGAGCGGCCGGTCGTGGGTGGCGATCTCCACGCGATGGCTGTCGACCCGAAGAACCCCGACCGCGTGATGGTCGGCGGCCACGAGGGCGCGGCCGTGAGCGAGGACGGCGGTAAGATGTGGCGGCAGGTGTCCGACCTCGAAGGGGCGGACCCGATGGGTTGGGCGATAGACCCAACCAACCCGAAGAAGATGTACGCTGGCGGCCATCCCGGCTTCTACCGCTCCGACGACGGCGGCGAAAGCTGGAGCCAAGACAACTCGGGCCTGCCCGGCACCGACGTTCACGGCCTCGGCATGGACCCACGCGATCCAGACACCCTCTACGCCTCCATCGTCGACGAGGGCCTCTACCGCACCACCGATGCCGGCGACAGATGGGAGAGCGTCAACCCCGAAGTCGGCGTGATGGGTCCGATCCTGGTCGACCCCCGCAATTCCGAGACCCTGTACGTGGCCGGGATGGAGGGAGGCTTCGTGAAGAGTGAAGACGGCGGAAAGGGTTGGAGCGAGCTCGGCACCATACCGGGCGGCATGGCGATGTGGATCTCCCAGAGCCTCGAAAATCCAGACACCCTCTATGCCGCTAACGACGGGGTCGCCAAGAGCACCGACGGCGGCGAGAGCTGGCGTCCGATGAACGAAGGCCTGCCCGAGGGCGTCTCTACGGTGGCGGTGGCTCCCGATAATCCGCAGGTAGTCTACGCGGGCGTGCTCGACGGGACCGAGGCGCTCGTGTACCGCAGCGAGGACGGCGGCGAGAGCTGGGAGGCCCGAAATGGCTGAGCGCGAGCGGTTGGCCGACCGCCTAGAACCGACAAAGAGTCGGGCGCGGGGCGCCCGACCGGAAGTCCGTAAGGTGAATGTTGGGGATATCCCCACGAGAGCGAGCGTCGAGAAGGGAGTGTTCGCACTTTGAACATGGACAATTTGGATGCAGGTGCCATGGTTCCCGTGTGGTTGACGGCGGTCTCCTGGGTCTTCGTGGGCCTCACGCTCATGTGCGCGGTCGCCATCCTCTACGACGTCTATGGCCGCGGCTACCGCCAGCGCACGAGCGTTATGAGCATGGTGTGGCCCATAACAGCCCTCTACCTCGGGCCGCTCGCGCTCCCGGCCTACTACCGCTGGGGCCGCCCGCAGAGAGAGAAGTTGCAGAAAGAGCATGGTGTCGTCCCCGAGAAAAGCCTCCCCACCGATGTGGCGCCGCATCGGCCATAGGCCACGTCCTCGGCGTGCCGTTGGTCGTTTTCTCGGGCCTGACCATCGCCGGTCAAGCCCTCTGGGTGATGATCCTGGTCATCGCCGTCATCGCCGTCATCGCCACCGTGCTCCTGTTCGCGTTCGAGTACTTCTTCTCCACCGTGCCGACCCGCGGCCTTCCTCGAGGGAAGGGGCTCGGGGTGGCACTGCTGATAGCCCTGGTGACGGTCCTCGCCTTCGATGTCGGCATGGGCGGCTGGATGCTGGTCCTGCACTTCTTGTTCTTCATGCCCCCCTCACCGACGTGACCTTCCTGTTCCTCATGCAGATCGGGCTGATCCTGGGGTTCTTGACCGGATACCCGGTAGTGTTGTGGCTCGTCCGGCGGGGCATCAAGGCGACCGTGTGAGCGCGGCCAACCTCGCCCCCGGGCCGTCATCCGGACGCAGCCCACGCTGGCACCGGCGCGCCAGGGCGATGGACGAGGCGTTGGGCTGATCCCGGTTGCAGTATGGTTGCAGTAAACGGGGTCCGCGCTTTGTGCGGACCTCGAATCTCATTCCCCAAGCTTCTCCAGTTTTACCTGCAAGACGTAAGAAAAGCGGAGAGGGTGGGATTCGAACCCACGAGACGGCTTGACACCGCCTACGCGATTTCCAGTCGCGCTCCTTCGGCCAACTCGGACACCTCTCCGCGCGAAAGTTTACCAAACGGTTAACCCGGCGTCCCCGGGCTACGGTCGGGCTTTCGCTGCTCTATTCTTCGTCTTTGTAAGCTTTCGCGAGGGGCCGGATGATGGTCTTCGAGGCGTGGACGGCCCTTTCGCGCTCGTCCCCTTCGTGGCCGTCGGCCAGCTCTGAAGCGGCCCGCATGAGGTTCGGGTAACCGCCGTTGCCGGACT
>JACCTS010000031.1 GCA_013812245.1 Rubrobacter sp. | reverse complement strand
GTGCGAATCCTCAAGGACCTGGAAGAGGACATCACGGACAGGCACGTTCTCATAGTCGAGGACATCGTGGACACCGGGCTTACGCTCTCGTATCTCCGGCGCTCGCTACTTGCGCGCAGGCCCGCGTCGCTTGAGATCTGCACGCTCCTCACCAAGCCGTCGCGCCGGCGGGTGGAGCTTGACGTGAAGTACCTCGGGTTCGAGGTGCCCGACGAGTTCGTCGTCGGGTACGGATTGGACTATGACGGGGCGTACCGCAACCTCCCCGACATCTGCGTGCTGAAACCCGAGATCTTCAGCTCCGTACCTCACACATAGGCAGTGGAATAGCGAGGATGCCTCGGTTGTTGCCGGGGTAGTATAATCCTCGTGCTCCTACACAAATTCCATGAGAGGTAAGGCAGTTGGGCAGACTCTTGAGAAACGGCGGGTTGCTGTACTTCATCATCCTGATGGTGTTCGCGGTGATCCTGGTCCGCGTGCTCTCGCAAGGCAGCACGGACATCAACACCCTCAACAATATCGAGTTCCAGAAGGCGGTGGACGGAAATTCCTTCGTCCTCGACCCCGACCAGCCAGAGGACAAACTCACGATCCTGGACGAGGACCAGAAGGTCACAGGCAAGCTGAAGCAGGACGGCGGGAAGAAGGAAGACTTCGAGTACTTCTACACCCAGCAGACCGATGTGGCCGCCACCCTCAACAAGGCGGAAGTTCCGTTCGACGTGGACCCGCAGAACACCGGGTTCTGGTTGAGTTTGCTCGCCACGCTGGGGCCGATCTTCCTCATAATCATCCTGTTCCTGTTTATCATGAGCTCCATGCAGGGCGGTGGAAACCGGGTGATGAGCTTCGGCAAGAGCCGTGCCCGGCGCATGACCAAGGACCAGCCGAAGGTCACTTTCAACGACGTGGCCGGCGCCCAGGAAGCCGTCCAGGAGTTAAGTGAGATCAAGGAGTTCCTCGAAGCCCCGCAGAAGTTCCAGAAGCTCGGCGCGAGGATACCGAAGGGCGCGCTGCTCGTCGGACCTCCTGGTACAGGCAAGACGCTCCTCGCCCGCGCGGTGGCCGGGGAGGCGGGGGTGCCGTTCTTCAGCATCTCGGGTTCTGACTTCGTGGAGATGTTCGTAGGCGTCGGCGCGAGCCGGGTGAGGGATCTCTTCGAGCAGGCCAAGCAGAACTCGCCGTGCATCATCTTCATGGACGAGATCGACGCCGTCGGCCGCCAGCGCGGCGCCGGCATGGGCGGCGGCCACGACGAGCGCGAGCAGACCCTCAACCAGCTCCTCGTGGAGATGGACGGCTTCGACTCTAAAAGCGGGATCATCATGCTCGCCGCCACCAACCGCCCGGACATCCTCGACCCGGCGCTCCTGCGTCCGGGAAGGTTCGACCGTCAGATCACGGTCGACCGGCCGGACCTGCCTGGACGCGAGAAGATCCTTCAGGTCCACACCCGCGGCAAGCCGCTCGGCGACGACATAGAGGTGGAGACCATCGCCCGCGGAACGCCCGGTTTCACCGGGGCTGACCTCGCGAACCTCGTCAACGAGGCGGCGCTGCTGGCGGCCCGGCGCGACAAGGATGAGATCAACATGTCCGAGATGGAAGAGGCGGTGGACCGTGTGATCGCCGGCCCCGAGCGCAAGACGCGCATCATCTCGGAGAAAGAGAAGGAGATCACCGCCTACCACGAGGCCGGACACGCCATCGTGGGCGCGCTCTTGCCCGAGGCTGACCCGGTGCACAAGATCTCCATCATCCCGCGCGGGCAGGCTTTGGGCGTCACCATGAGCCTCCCCACGGAGGACCGTTTCATGATGAGCCGCGGCCAGCTCATGGCCCAGCTCGCCATGATGCTCGGTGGCCGGGCGGCGGAGCACGTGACCTTCGACGAGATCACCACGGGTGCCTCCAACGACCTCGAAAGGGTCACGCAGACAGCCAAGCAGATGGTTACCCGCTTCGGCATGAGCGAGAAGCTCGGGCCGATGTCCCTGGGGCACGCAAACCAGCAGGTCTTTATGGGCCGGGACTTCGGCACCCAGCCGGACTATTCGGATGAGATCGCCTTCCAGATAGACAAGGAGATCCGGCGCATCGTAGACGAGTCATACGACACAGCAGAAGACCTCCTTATCCGAAACCGCGACCTTCTGGAGAAGCTGTCGAAAGACCTGATCGAATACGAAACAGTCGACGCCAAGCACCTCCGCAACCTCGTCGAGGAGTTCGCCGTGGACCGGGTCCACTTCGAGTCCGAAGGCCCGCACCGCAACGGTCGCGAAGAGTAGGTGGACGAAGACAAAGGGCAGCGCACTGGGGAAGCCATCGGGGCCGGGGATCTCATAACGGGACCCGGCCCCGTTCTCATGGGTATCCTCAACGTCACCCCAGACTCATTCTCCGACGGCGGAGATTTTCTTGATCCCGAGAGGGCTGCGGCCCGCGCGGTCTCCATGCTCGACGAAGGCGCGCACGTCATAGATATCGGCGGGGAATCCACCCGTCCCGGCTCAGACCCCGTATCCCCGGAAGAAGAGATAGACCGGGTTGTGCCCGTGATGCGCGCCATCCTCGCCGAGAGGCGGGATGCCGTGATCTCCGTCGACACCTACCGCGCCACTACCGCTGAGGCAGCCATCGAAGCCGGGGCTGCCATCGTCAACGACGTGACGGCCCTGCGCGGCGACGAGCGAATGGTCTCTGTCGTGGCGGAGACTGGATGCCCGGTGATCCTCATGCACATGCAGGACGAACCGAAGACCATGCAGCAGCAGCCCCACTACGAAGACGTTGTACGGGAGGTGCGGGATTTCCTGGAAGAGCGTGCGGATCACGCCGTCTCGGCGGGCGTGCTGCCGGAGAATATCATCCTGGATCCAGGCATCGGGTTCGGGAAGACCGTGGATCACAACCTGACACTGCTCCGCAGCCTCGACGCCATCGTGCAACTCGGATTCCCCGTGCTTGTGGGCGCCTCGCGCAAGCGGTTCATAGGGAGCATCACCGGCGTCGGGGAGGCACGCGAGCGCGTATTCGGGACCGTGGCGACCACCGTCATGGCTTACGAGCGCGGCGCGACCCTGTTCCGCGTCCACGACGTACACGCCAACCGCGAGGCGC
>JACCTS010000006.1 GCA_013812245.1 Rubrobacter sp. | reverse complement strand
GTATCCGGTAACCAAAGTGTGGGACTATATTTGGGGCAAGCTCTTTCCTTACTAACTATCTCAAAAGAGATAGACGATGCTGACGCCGATACCAGAGCAGGATACAGGCGACCTTGATCAACCCCAGGTAGTTGGCGGCCTTTTTGTCGTAGCGCACCAGGATGGCCCGGAATTTCGAAAGCCAGCCCAGCGTACGCTCCACCACCCAACGCCTCGCCGGGTAGCGTTTCTCGCCCGCATCATCGAGTTTCTCCTCGCCGATGCGGCGGATGTGAGGGATGTAGCCGTGGCGTTCCACCACTTCCCGAGCCGGTTGCTTGTCGTAGCCCTTGTCCAGACACAGGTGTTGAGGTGCTTGCTTGGTGGGAGCAGGACGCTCGACCACCACTGCATCGAGCGTCGCCTCCAAGAGCTTGAAATCGGGCACGTTCGCCCCGGCTATCACCACCGAAAGCGGACCGCCGCCGGTCTCGACCAGGATCGAGCGTTTGACGCCGTTTT
This sequence comes from Rubrobacter sp., assembly GCA_013812245.1. Lineage (GTDB taxonomy): Bacteria > Actinomycetota > Rubrobacteria > Rubrobacterales > Rubrobacteraceae > JACDGB01. The sequence goes on along the minus strand of JACCTS010000006.1, from coordinate 2,369 downwards.
TGGCTCTATCGGTGGGGTTGGGGCCTACGAGGTCCCCCCAAAACGCGCCTTACCCATCGCCCCGTCGGCCGCCTGCCACTCCCAATCCACCCCGCCAAGCTCCTCGCACTCCTCGACGAGCTTCTCCCAGATCAAGTCCAGAACGCCCGACTCGACCCACCGCCGGAAGGTGCGATGCACCGAAGAGTCGTCGGGAAACTCTTTTGGGAGGTGGTTCCACTGGCAGCCGCCACGCATTCGGAAGATGACCGCATCGAGGGCTTCGCGTTGGTCTATGCGCGGGCGACCGGTGCTCTTGGGCGGATCGTGCTCTTTGAGGATCGGTTCGATGATCTCCCACGGCTCGTCGGGAGTGCGCCAGAGAGTGGGAAGCGGCTCTTGCTCGTACGTTCGCTCGGACATCGGCACCTCTTCTTTCGGGGGGCGCCGAGGATGATACCCGACCACAAGGGTTCTGAGATAGTTTGTAAGGCGAGCTCTAGGCCAAGGTCCAGCAACGCCGCCGAAGCCTCGAACGGGTCGCCGGGGCCGACCGCCACCGCCACCTCCTCCTGGTTGCCCACCGCCACGGTGGCGTGCCGGAGTGCCTCGCGGTACCAACGTTCGGTCTCCGACCTCGATTTCCAGAGCATCGGCCGGTAGTCGAGGTCGAAAACCGTGCTGCCCCCCGAACGTTGCTTGAGCGCGGCGAGCGTGGCGCTCCGGCTCGGTTCGTCTGAGAGGCCCGTGCCCGTCATCCAGAAGAGCGGCGCCGCCGAGATCTCCTCCAGGTCCAGGTCCTCGGTGCGGATGTTGATGTCCGGGGCCTTCGGCCCCCGGTAGAAGAGGAGCGGGAAGTTGTCGGGCGGGGAGATCTCGCAGAAGGCGAGGGGCGTGCGCAACTCGGGGTCGATGCTCACGAAGCGGGGATCAACCCCGAACTCTTCGAGCGCGGAACGAATATATTGCCCAAAACCGTCGTCTCCCACCCTGGTTATGACTGCGGATCCGTGGCCCAGCCGGGCCGCAGCCACGACGATGTTCGTGGCGCTGCCGCCGAGTGACTTGGCGAAGGTCTTCACCTCGGCCAGCGGGATCCCGATCTGCTCGGGGTACAGGTCCACGCTGACCCGCCCCATTGTGATGATCTCGAGCTCGGCCATCTAGCCCCCGTACTCCCTTCCGCCATCGAGTACGCCCTCCAGGAAGGTCAGGCTCTTGCGAACGTCGTTGACGGGGCCCTCCTTCTCCCCCGGTTCGCCGTCGAGCATGCCGTCCTGCTCGAGCACGTACCACCCCCGGTACCCCGATCTTTCGAGCGCTTCGATCACCCGCTCTGTGTCCACGTCCCCGTCGCCGAGCGGCCTGAACACGCCCCGGCGCACGGCGTCTTCGTAACCGATCTTCCCGGCCGCGACCTGCTCCGCGAGGCGCCGATCAACGTCTTTCAGGTGCACGATGCCGATTCGATCCGCCGCGGTCTCGGTCACCCTCACCGGATCGTCCCCCCGACCATGAGGTGCCCGGTGTCGAGGCAGAGCCCCGCCTCGCGGCCTTCGAGGAAACGCTCCAGGTGGTGCCGCCGCTCGATAACGGTGCCGAAGTGGGGATGAACCGCGATGGTGAGGCCATGCCGGGCGCAGATCTCCTCGACGGAGACGAGGCTCTCGAACAGCTCCTCCCAGGAGTCCTCGTCGAGCTCCACCGTCTCTTCGTAGCCCTCCCGACCGGTGGAGGCCGCCACGATGAGCATGTCGGCGCCGATAGCGGAGAACAGCCCGGCCTGCTGCTCGACCGAGGCGAGCTCTCCCTCGCGCGCGTCGACGCTGTGCAACACGACCGGCACGAACCCTCCCACCAGGGTCAGGCCGTGATCGGAGAGTATGCGGGAGGCTTCGGCGGGATCGCTTGGGAGAAAGCCTTCGGGTCCCGCTTCGATCGCCGACAACCCGAGTGAGGCGGCTTCGCCGAGCACTCTCCCGGCATTCATCTGGTGGCCCCATCCCGGCACCTCGTTGACGCCCCAGGAGATCGGGGCACCCGCCAGGCGCGACTTCGGGGTCATGCGATCTCCTCCAGCAACACCGGACGGCGCTCGGCCACCGAGACCTCCGCCGCCATGGCGATCCGCAGAGCCTCCAGAGAGTCGCGCGCCGTGCAGGGGTTCTCGGCGCGACCATCCACGAGATCGAGGAAGTGGGTGAGCTCGTCCCGGTACGCCTGCTCAAAGCGCACCAGGAAGCCGGGGTACGGCGGCCCTTTTGGAGGCGCCACGCCGGGCTCCACAGAGCGCAGCGGCGTGCGCCCGTCCAGGCCGACGCAGATGCTATCGTCGGACCCGAAGATCTCCGCCCGGATGTCGTAGCCGGCCGGGTCATGACGCCCGCCCG
>JACCTS010000622.1 GCA_013812245.1 Rubrobacter sp. | reverse complement strand
TCGAAGAACAAACCGCCATCGCCGGAGTGCTCTCGGACATGGACGCGGAGATCGAGGCGCTGGAGGCGCGGCGGGAGAAGACGCGCCGGATCAAACAGGGCATGATGCAGGAGCTTCTCACCGGGAGGACGCGGCTGGGGAACGAGGGAGAAAGCGAATGAACGGAACTTTCGCGCCTTCACCCGTCAAGGTGCCTGCTGACGTTTCGTTATGGCAACTCCTCGATCTCGACGGTGCCGCCTCCCATGACTCGTATGCGAAGCTCACTGCCGGAGAGCAGCGTCATGCCCACGAGCGGGTCCCCGGACGCGGCGTAGGCGCGGATCGTGCGTTCCCGGTCGTGCCAGAGTAACCGAACGCGGTACATCGGCAGAGTTTCGATGCCGCCATCGGCCAGGACGACCTCGGCGGACCCGCGCAGCGGCAACCCCAGCTCATCCACGACATCCGGAGGAAGCGTCAGGCGATCCGTGAACCCGGTATCAATGACCGCTTCCACGGACATCGTTTCTCCAGCAGTGCCACGGAGTAGTGTTAGCGGAATGACGGCCTCGCGACCGTCGGGAGTCACATGCCCGACGATCATGGGACCGTCATCACGGCCTGGCGGAGCCACCGATCCGGTGGGCTGCGGGGCGGCCGACGCGCATGAGGTAGAACAAACCCTCGGGATCCTTCGCCTCGGCGCGGTCGAAGACCTCATCCTCGTCCTCGCCGACCACGTAATCGCCGGTGGCGATGTCTACCACCAGAAACTCGCCATCGTGCCCATGTTCGACCTCGGCGCGGACGTCGCGCTCGTAGATCTCGCGCCCACGACGCGCTATCTCGTCTTTTGTAAGCATAGAATCGCTCATAATAGCCTCCTATTCCACGCGAGTGAGGCTACTCGCGGCTGGCTTCGCTACGGTGAGCGTGCTGCTTCTCTACGGCGAGCTTTATCGCCTCTTCTTCGGAGAGCGGCTCAACGCCGTGTTCTCGCTGCCAGTCGGCCACCCTGTCGAGTATCTCCCCGAAGGTCTCTTCGCCGTCTTCGCCGAGATAGCGTCTAAGAGCATCCTCTATCAACTCGGATTCCTCGCGGCCTTCCCTGCGCGCACGCTCGCGCGCACGCTCGACGAGCACCCGGTCTATCCTGGTTTCGGTTCGTTCCATACCTGAATTATACGTTCTCTCCGGGTGCGAGATGACACTCCTATCAGGATGCAATTCATTTACGTGACTAACTGCCATCCCGGCTGAAACAGATTGTCGGGTGTTTTTCCTCGAGAATTCTGCTCTGAGGATCGAAGGAGACCTGATGTAAACTCACATAGCGGAACCTGGCGAAGGACAGACCGGGGAAGGAGGGCGTATGGCAGAGGCGCTAAAAAGCCCGCCGGAGGGAAGGGTGACGCTGCGCAACGTGGGTTGGGAGATCTACGAACGGCTTCTGGAAGAAGACCCCGGCCGTTCGGTGCCGCGCTTCTTCTACGACCGGGGGGTGCTGGAGATAGTGAGCCCATCTTTCGAGCACGAGGCGATAGCGGACGTGATCGCCTCGCTGGTGGTGGAACTCGCGGTGGAGCTGGGGATCGACGTGGCGCCCGCCCGCTCCACCACGTTTAAACGCGAGGATCTCTCGCGCGGTTTCGAGCCCGACGCGAGCTTCTACTTCTCGGAGAAGATCACCCAGGTCCGGGGCAAACGCAGAATCTCTCTCGATGCAGGAGACCCGCCGCCGGATCTCGTCGTCGAAGTGGACATCACGAGTCCCTCCGCGAGCAAGCTCCCCATCTACGCCCGCCTGGGGGTGGCCGAAGTATGGCGCCACGACGGCGACCGGCTGACGATACTCGGACTGCGGCGCGACGATGAAGCGGAGCACTACGCCGAGATCACCGAGAGCGCGTTCCTGGCGCCAGCCAGAGTATCTGGCGAGTCGCTTACGCGCTTCATCGAAGAAGGATTGACGTCGGGACGACCTGGCTGGACGCGCAGCGTGCGCGAGTGGGCGCGTGAGTTGCACGGTGAGTAGGGGAACGCTCCGACCACACTTCGAGACGAAGCACGGCGTATGAGCGATGTCGGACAGATCGAGCGCCTGACCCAGAAACGGGTGCTGCGCTTGCTGGAGAGACGGCTCGGCTACCGTTCCCTCGGTAACTGGCAGTACCGCGCAGGGAATAGCAACATCGAGGAGCAGTTCCTGTCTGACTGGCTGCGGCAGCGCGGCACGAGCGAGACTTTGATAACGCGCGCCCTGCACCGGCTTCGCCAGGCCGCCGCCCTGGGCGAAGGTACGAGCCTCTACGAGGCGAACCGTGAGGTCTACCAGTTGCTCCGCTACGGTGTGAAGGTGAGAGAGGCGGCGGGAGAACCGAAAGGGACCGTCAGGCTCATAGATTGGGAGACGCCGGAGAACAACGATTTCGCCGTCGCCGAGGAGGTTACCGTCCTCGGACACATGACCAAACGCCCGGACGTTGTACTCTACGTCAACGGCATCGCGCTCGCGGTGCTGGAGCTGAAGCGTTCCACCGTCTCCGTCGGCGAGGGCATCCGCCAGAACCTCGGCAACCAGAAGAGGGAGTTCATCGAGCCCTTCTTCACCACCGCGCAGCTTGTGATGGCCGGAAACGACACCGAGGGTTTGCGCTACGGGACCATCGAGACGACGGAGAAGTACTACCTGCGGTGGAGGGAGAAGAGCGAAGAGCCCAACCTCCTCGACCGGCACCTGACGCAGCTCTGCGAACCCACTCGCTTGCTTGAGGTAGTCCACGACTTCATCGTCTTCGACGCGGGCACGAAGAAGGTCTGTCGCCACAACCAGTACTTCGGCGTTCGGGAGGCTCGGGAGCGGGTGAGGCGGCGGGAGGGTGGCATCGTCTGGCATACCCAGGGATCGGGCAAGAGCCTCACGATGGTGTGGCTGGCGAAGTGGATCCGGGAGAACGTCCGCGATGCGCGGGTACTCATCGTCACCGACCGCACCGAGCTGGACGAGCAGATCGAAAAAGTCTTCAAGGGTGTAGACGAGGACATCTACCGCACGAAGAACGGGGCGGATTTGATCTCGACCCTCGGGGCCGCGAACCCGTGGTTGATCTGCTCCCTCGTCCACAAGTTCGGGCGCGGCGAAGCGAGGACGGCCGAGCAGTTCGTCCAGGAACTCGAAGAGAGCCTTCCCCATGACTTCCACGCCAAGGGCGAGCTTTTCGTGTTCGTGGACGAGTGCCACCGCACGCAGGCGGGCAAGCTGCACCGGGCCATGACGACCATTCTGCCCAACGCCATGTTCATCGGCTTCACCGGCACGCCCTTGCTCAAGACAGACAAGCAGAAGAGCATCGAGATCTTCGGCCCCTACATTCACACCTACAAGTACGACGAGGCCGTGCGCGACGGCGCGGTGCTCGATCTGCGCTACGAAGCCCGCGACATAGACCAGGACCTCACCTCTCCGAAGAAGGTGGACCAATGGTTCGAGATCAAAACCCGCGGCCTCACGGACGTTGCGAAGGTGCAGCTAAAGAAGAAGTGGGGCACGATGCGGAAAGTGCTCTCCAGCCGGGATCGTCTGGCGAAGATCGTGGACGACATCCTCCTCGACATGGATACCCGCGACCGCCTGATGAGCCGCCGGGGCAACGCGATGCTCGTCTCCGGCAGCATCTACCAGGCGTGCAAGTTGTACGAGATGTTCTCGGAGACGGAGCTAGACGGAAAGTGCGCCATCGTCACGAGCTACAGCCCGACCCCTGGAGACATAAGGAGCGAGGAGGCCGGCGAAGGGCTCACCGAGAGGCTGCATCAGTACGAGATCTACCGCAAGATGCTCGCCGACTTCTTCGATGCCTCGGAAGACGCGGCCATGTACCGGGCTGAGGAGTTCGAGAGCAAGGTAAAGGACAGGTTCGTAAACGAACCAGGGCAGATGCGGCTCCTGATCGTGGTGGACAAGCTTCTCACGGGCTTCGACGCCCCGCCCGCCACCTACCTCTACATAGACAAGCGGATGCGAGATCACGGCCTCTTCCAGGCAATCTGCCGCGTGAACCGCCTGGACGGCGAGGATAAGGAATACGGCTACATCATAGATTACAAAGACCTCTTCAATAGCCTCGAAGGCGCCGTCGCAGACTACACGGGCGACGCGCTCGACGGCTACGACAAGGAGGATGTAGCCGGCCTTCTGGAGAATCGCCTGGAGAAGGCCAGTGAGAGGCTGGAAGAGACCCGCGAGACCGTGCGCGCCCTGTGCGAGCCGGTTCCCCAACCGCGCAACACCATAGACTATATCCACTACTTCTGCGCCGAAGATACGGCAGACAAAGACGCCCTCAAGGACAACGAGCGCAAGCGCGTGGCGCTGTACAGGGCCGTGGCGAGTTTCGTGCGGGCCTACGCCAACCTCGCCAACGAGATGCCCGAGGCCGGTTACACGCCTGAACAGGCCGAAGTCATCAAGAGAGAAGCGGCCCATTACGAGAAGGTGCGCCAGGAGATCAAGATCAACAGCCGCGACTACGTGGACATGAAGAGCCTGGAGCAGGCAATGCGTCACCTTCTGGACACGTACATCCGCGCCGAGGAGAGTGAGAAAGTCTCCGCCTTCGACGAGCTGGGGCTTGTGGAGTTGCTGGTCAGGGATGGGAAGAGCGCGCTGGACAGGCTCCCCGAGGGTTTGCGCGAAGACGCGGAGGCTATGTCCGAGACCATCGAGAACAACCTCCGCAAGCTCATCATAGACGAGCAGCCGGTAAACCCGAAGTACTACGACAAGATGTCCGAGTTGCTCGACGCCCTGATCCAGCAGCGCAAAGAAGAAGCTCTGGACTACAAGACCTACCTAGACAAACTCGTGGAGCTGGCGGGCAAGGTGCAACAACCTTCAGGTACCGGCGAATATCCTGGCTCGATGGACACCCCGGCAAAACGCGCGCTTTACGACAACCTGGATCGCGACGAGGCCGTGGCTATCCGCGTGGACACAGCCGTACGCTACGTCCGAAAGGATGACTGGCGGGGTAACAGGTTCAAGGAGAAAGAAGTCTTTGGCGCCGTCCACGAAGAGTTGGGGAAATACGAGGCTCGCGACGAGGAGATCTTCGAGATCGTAAAGAACCAGCGTGAGTACTAGCCGGAAGACCATCGAGGTCGGCGGTATCCCTGTGGAGGTGGTGCGCAAGCCCATCAAGAACCTGCATCTCTCCGTCCATCCCCCGGAGGGCCGGGTTCGGGTATCGGCGCCGTCGCGCATAGACGATGAGGCCGTGCGGCTCGCCGTGGTTTCGAAGCTCGCCTGGATCCGCCGCCACCAGAAGACCTTCGCGGAGCAGCCTCGCCAATCGAAGCGGGAGATGGTCAGCGGCGAGAGCCATTACTTTCGGGGACGTCGCTATCTTCTGCGGGTAGAAGAACATAAAGGCCCGAACCGCGTCGGCCACAACGGCAACTCGGAACTCACGATGCACGTCCGGCCCGGCACTAGTCGAGAAAAGCGCGAGCAGATTCTGAACGACTGGTACCGTCGATACATGAAGGCGATCTTGCCGGATCTCATCGCCAGATGGGAGCCGATACTCGACGTTCGAGTTGGCGACTGGGGTGTCAAGAAAATGAAGACCCGGTGGGGCAGTTGCAATATCCAGAACCGCCGTGTCTGGCTCAACCTGGAACTGGCAAAGAAACCGCCCGCTTGTCTGGAGTACGTACTCGTCCACGAGATGGTGCACCTGCTCGAACGTCACCACAATGATCGCTTCAAAATATTCATGGACCGATTCATGCCGCAGTGGCGGCTGTACCGTGACGATCTCAACCGGACTCCGCTGGCCCACGAAGCGTGGGCATACTGACGCCAGCATCAGTACGTATGACCTGCCAAGATAGGCTTCGAGTTCCGCCCTCTCTTTTTGCGGGATGGCGCCCTGGTTTTCTTGACGGGGGTGCCATGTGTTGTGTTACGGTGCGACGGTGGCGCAGTTGGATGGCATTTGATCAGCGCGGGGGAGACGTGACTTGCGAGCTATAGAGCATGGGTATACCGGGCGTCGGCGGGTGGTGGCGGAGATCCGGGAGTTCGTCGCGCGACCGTACCGGGACTTCATAACGTGGGGTTCGTTGTACGAGGTCTCCAATGAGGAGGAGCAGGAACGCCGGCGGGAGCGGGTGTCGTGGTCGCTCGACGCCCTCCACAACCGCTATCTTCCGCGTTCGATGTGGCTCGATCCTGGAACCCGGAAGAAGATCGAAGCCTTCATGGAGAAGGCCAGGACGCTCCTCGAAGAGTTATCCGAGGATGTGGAAGATTTCGGATACGCGCGTGTCAGATCGGATATCGCGCGCCGGGTGACGCGCGAGCTAGGACCGCTGAGGAAGGAAGTCGAGGCCGGCCTCAGGGCCGAACTGGCTCCTCCTGAACCTGGCCGCTGGCGCCTGCGCCGGAGAACGGATCGCTAGCCTCGGTGAGATGCCGGACCAATCCATCGTAGGGAAATGCCGCCTCTACCGGTAAAATTAGAGGGAAAGCGTTCCTTGGCGGAGGGAGCAAAGCATGTGCGGACGTTACACCCTCACGGCGCGGGCCGAGACCCTGGCGGAGATGTTCGACGTAAAGGGGAACCTGCCGGAACTGCCGTCTAGCTACAACGTCGCGCCGGGGCGGGAGGTCGCGGCGGTCCTGGAGGACGATTCCGAAGGTGGGGTACAGCGGCGGTTGGAGATGTTGCGGTGGGGTTTGATCCCGGCCTGGGCCGACGACCCCGGTATCGGATACCGCATGATCAACGCCCGCTCGGAAACCGCCCCGACCAAGCCTTCCTTTCGACGTGCGTTCCGGAACCGGCGCTGCCTGATACCGGCCGACGGCTTCTTCGAGTGGAAGAAGGAAGACGGCGGCAAGCAGCCTTACCACTTCCGCCTGAAGGACGGCGAGCCCTTCGCCTTCGCCGGACTTTGGGAGGTCTGGAAAGATCCTGACGGAGAGACCATCAGGTCCTGCGCCATCCTCACCACGGAAGCCAACGCGGTCGTCGGCCAAGTCCATGCCCGGATGCCCGTGATCCTGCCTGTCGAAGACCATGATATGTGGCTGGACTCCAGCTTCGAGGAGAAAGATCCTCTTGCGGAGTTGCTCCGTCCGTACCCCGCTGATGAAATGGAGGCGTACCCTGTCAGCCGTTTCGTCAACCGGCCCGGCAACGACGACGAGCGCTGCGTGGAGCGCGTGGCCTAGAGTCGGGACCAGGGCCCGCCCGTCTCCTTCGCGGCCCGGGACATACGGAGTAGGGGCTGTGGTACGCTTCTCCTGCCTATGCGGCCGATCCTCAAGAAGTCGGGAGATCATCGGGGGTCGCTCCCGGCTCTGGCGGGGGCGGGTGTCTGCCTGCTGTCCTTCGTTCTCTACCTGAGGACGCTGGCGCCCACGGTCCTTTACTACGACCTGCCCGTCCTGCGGGACTCGGCCGTCTTGCAGGTGAAGTCCTACGTGCTCGGCATCCCGGACTACACCGGCTACCCGACCTACGTGATGCTCGGCAAGCTCTTCACCTACCTGCCCTTCGGGGACGCGGCTTACCGGGTCAACCTGGCCTCGGCGGTCTACGCCGCGGGAGCCGTGCTGCTCGTGTACCTGATCGGATACCTGCTCACCGAACGGCCAGTCGCCGCGGCGGCGGGGGCCCTGGCCTTCGGGGTCAGCCGCATCTTCTGGAGCCAGGCCGTGATCGCCGAGGTCTACACCCTTAACGCCCTGTTCGTGTCGCTGACGTTCTTCATGTTTCTGGTGTGGCGCAAGACCCGAAGGGACCGCTACCTCCTGATTGCTGCTTTTCTGTGCGGCCTCTCCCTGACGCATCACATAACCAGCGGGATACTTCTGCCCGCCGGGCTCCTATTCGTGTTCGCCGTGGACCGGAGGAAGTTGCTGGAGGCCGGGCTGCTCCTGAAGGCGGCGGGCCTGTTCCTGCTCGGCCTGCTTCCTTACATCTTCCTGCCCATCCGGGCTTCGATGGACTATCTGCCGGAGGGCTGGACCTGGGATCAACCCAAGATCGCCAAGTACCCGCCCGATACCTTCTACGGCTTCTACAACCTGGTCTCGGGTGGGGCCTGGAAGGGGAGGATGTGGGCGTTCGGCCCTGCGGAGTTGCCGGATCGCATCTCCATGTACCTGAACTACCTGTACGGGGATTTCGGCCAGTTCAACATCGCGCTCGTGCTCGTCGCCCTGCTCGGAGCTTTCTACCTGATCTACCGGGACGCGGCCGGCGCGATACTACTCGGCGTCGCCTTCGCAGGCTGGCTCTTCCATGCCCTGGAGTACAACATCGAGGACATCCAGTACTACTTCATCCCGACCTATTTGGTTCTGGGCGTCTTGATGGCTGTGGGCTTCGACGCCATGCTCGACGCCGTGGACGGCCTCGCGGACAGGCTGCCATCGCCGGTTCGCGTGGGCGGCCTGATTCTGCTCTCGGCGGCGATCCTCGTATTCCCCCTGCTAGGCACCAGCGCGACCTACGCTGCGGTGGACCGCAGCGGGGACTACGAGGGGCGGAGGATGATAGACGCCGTGGCGCGGAAGACCGAGCCGAACTCCACCGTGCTGCACCACCGGAGCCCGCTGTACTACATGATCCTGGTCGACCACCGGCGGCAAGACCTCACCCTCGTCAACTACCTGGAGAAGAACGCCGGGGCACCGAGGTTCAAGGGGATACTGGAAGCGAAGGCGGCCCTGAAAGGCGGGCCCGTCTACCTGCTCCTCCCCGGCGAGACCACCACCCCGTACTACATGGGTGTCCGGGACAGCAAGTCCCTGTACCGGGATGCGGGCCTCGACCTGGTAGCGGTGGACGAGGAGGTGTCGCTCTACCAGGTTGTCCGGCGCGAGACCGGGAGCGGGTAAACCATCCCCGCGCGGACGCTGCCCGAAGTCTCCCGTACCCACCGGTATTGCCAGGGGCCCGCGTCCATCAGGGCCGCGGTGAGTCCCACTGAAGCGTCTGGCCATCAGTCCGCAGTGCGGTTTCTCGACCTCCGTGGTAGGCTGCGCCGTGTCTGGTCGAGGACGAGGAATGTAAGCTCCGCACGATAGTCGAGCCTGCGGTACGGATCTGGGGAAAAGCTCCAGGTAAGCATCCGACTCAGTGGAGCCTTCCGGCTGGCTCGCGGTAGGCGCTCTGTGGTACGCTCTTTCCTCGTGGAAGGCCCCCCCAAAGACAAGCCCTGGCAACGCCAGCGGCTCGTGGTTCTGGCCGGCGCCGGCGTGGCGCTCGTCGTGTTCGTTTTGTACCTGCTGACGCTGGCGCCGACCATCCTGTACTACGACCGGCCCGTGCTGCTGGACTCGGCCATGCTCTCCACGCAGGCCATCGTGCTCGGCATCCCGGGAGGTACCGGGGAGCCCGCGTGGGCCATGCTGACGCACCTCTTCACCTATCTGCCCTTCGGAGACCCCGCGTACAGGACCAACCTGGCCTCGGCCGTCTACGCTGCGGGGGCCGTGCTGCTCGTGTATCGGGCCGGGTTGTTGTTGAGTGGCAGGGTGGTGGCGGCGGCGGTCGCCGCCCTCGCGTTCGGGTTGGGGACGACCTTCTGGAGCCAGGCCGTGATCGCCGAGGTCTACACTTTGAACACGTTCCTGATCATGCTGCCCATAGTCTGCCTGCTGCTCTGGCGCAAGACCCGCCGGGACCGCTACCTCCTCATCGCCTCCCTGCTGATGGGCTTAGCCCTGACCAACCACCTCACGAGCGGGCTGGTGGTGCCCGGGGCGTTCCTGTTCGTTTTCCTCGTGGACCGCAGCCGGCTCCTGGACTGGCGGCTCGCGCTGAAAGGCGCTGGGCTCTTCGCGTTGGGCCTGGTGCCCTACCTCTACCTGCCGCTGCGGGCTTCCATGAACCCACCCATGAACGAGGGCAACCCGACGACCTTCGACCGCTTCTGGTACCTGGTCAGCGGCACAGGGCACCAGGGCAACATGTTCGCCTACGGGCCGGCGGAGATACCGGGCAGGCTGTACTTCTACGGGGGGAACCTCTTCGAGAACATGCACTGGGTGCTCGTCATGATCGCAATGATGGGCTTCTCGTACATGCTCTTCCGCGACCGCGCCGGCGCGGCATTGCTCGGCTTCCTCTTCATGGGATGGCTGGTCTACGGTATCGAGTACCGCATCTATGACGCCCTCCTTTACTTCATCCCCACCTACATGACGGTCTCCCTGATGCTGGCGGTCGGCGCGGGTGCCCTGGCGCAGACCATGGAGGATCTGATCGGGAGGTTATCGCGGCCGGTGGGCGCGGCGATCCTGGTCATGGCTTCGATGGCGCTGCTGATGGTGCCGTTCCTCTATGCGCCGTCGTCGTTCGCGGTGAACGACCGCAGCAAGGACTACCGGGGGCAGGAGATCATAGACACCGTCGCCGAGGAGGCCTTGCCGAACTCCACGGTGCTGCACCACCGGAGCAGCCTGTGGTACATGGTCCTCGTCGAGAAGCGCCGGCGGGACCTCAGGATCATCGACCCGTGGTACCCATCCCGCATTCGCTACACCGACATCGTCTGGCCCGACGATCTGGACAACGTGGACACCAACCTGCGCTACGGCACCAACGACTACACGGGCGTGAGTACCGTGGAGGAGACCGCCAGAGAGGGTCCCGTCTACATCCTGGACCAGGAGAGCGCGGGCCCCAGCAACTTCCGCGACGCCGACATCGGCATAGTCCGCGTGGAGAAGGGCATCCTCTACGAGCTCGTCCCCCCCGGCGGCAAGCAGCACACCGACGGCCCCATCGTCGGGTAGCCTGCATCAGCCCTGTTTCCTGGGGTGCGGCGCCGGGTTTTCTTAGCACCCATCCGCAATAGGACTCGGATGGTATGCTCCCGGGGCTGGACGTTCGGTCAAAGAGCAAGGGGGATATATGCTGCGGGTGAGGGACGCCATGACGGAGAAGGTCGTCACGCTGGGGCCGGAGGCGAGCGCGGCCGAGGCTTGGGCTCTTTGCCGGGAGCACGGGATACGCCACCTTCCCATCGTGGATGGCGGACGGTTGGTCGGGCTGATCTCGGACCGTGATCTCCGGGACGTGAGCCCACCCCGGGGAGACCGCGAGGCCACCACCTTGAGGTGGGTGCGGGTCGGGGACATGATGACCCGCGACCTGTCCACCATCCACCCGCTCGACACCATAGATCTCGCGGCCCGCGAGATCTACGACCGCAGGATCGGCTGTCTCCCGGTGGTGGACGAAGGCGAGCTGGTCGGCATCGTCACATCCTCGGATATGATGCGCACCCTGATAGAGCTCGTCGGGGCGCGCGGCTTCGGGAGCTGGGTCGAGGTCGAAGTCCCCAACCAACCGGGCCAACTGGCCAACGTGACCGACGTGATCCGGGACCGCAGTGTCAACATCGCCGGCGTGTTCGTCGCCCCGGCGAGCCGCGAGACCTATCGCACCATCGCGCTGCGCCTGGAGACCGGAAACCCCGGCGGGACGGTGCGCAGCTTGGAGGAGGCCGGATACCGCGTGACCACCGTGGTGACCTCGTCCGCGGACCCCATCCACAACCCCTTCGAGGAGCGACAGGGAACCCCTACGAGCCGGAGAACAGACCTTTGACACCCGGCTTGCGGCGGCCGTCCTCGTCCAGGTAGTCGCTCCACGAGCGTTTCGGGGCGTAGCCGAGCATGTCCATGGCCTTGGCGCTGGAGATGCCGGAAGCGTCTTCGCGTAAGAGCGGCTTCTTTATCTCGACCTCGTCTCCATAGTACTGGCGCACGGTCTCCTCGAACGGGCGGCCACCGACGTTGTCTGGGGAGGCTATGTAGAAGACCTCGTGGCCCGGGAGGTCCGATTCGGCGGCGAGTGTGATGGCGTCGGCCAGGTCGTAGACGTCTATGTAGCTCCAGAAGTTAGGGGAGAGGACCGAGGCGTCGCGGACCTGCGGGCCGAGGTTGCGCTCGTAGTTGCCCTCGTGCTGTACCCAGCAAGGACGGATCGAGATGGCCCGGATGTCCGAGCGCCTGACCGCCGCGTCCATAAGCTGCTCCCCGAAATGCTTGGCCGTCGCGTACGGGTCCTGCGGCCGGATGGGATGCTCCTCGTCCACCGGCACGTAATCCGGCAGGAACTCCCGCTCAGGGAAGAAGAAGCCAGGCACCGTCTCGCTGGAGATGTTCACGAACCGCTTTACGCCGAAGCGTATGCTTGCTTCCAGCGCGTTGAAGACACCCATGAGGTTGTTCTGGAACACCACGTGCGGCGGGTTCTGCGTCGGCTCCGGGAGCGCCGCCGCGTGGACCACGGCGTCCATCCCGCGCACCACGGCGAACATGTCACCCGCGTCCGTCACGTCCGCCTGCACGTAGGCAGGGGTGTCATCGTCCGGGCGCTCGAAGACTGGGGGCATGAGATCCGTGGTCCGCACCTCGTGCCCCGCCTGCGCAAGCGCCGCCGCCGCGGCCCTCCCGACCTTCCCTTTCGACCCTGTTACGAGCACCTTCATCCGGATCTCCTTCCGTCTTCCATCCCAAACAGCGGATATGAGCCTATCATCTCCCGAAGCTCCGGTTTCCGGCGCCGACGGCACGGGTACAGGGCGCGGCATGAGGGTAGTCGTACTCGGCGCGACCGGAAACGTTGGAACCAGCGTCCTGCGCTCGCTCGCCTCGGAGGAGAAGGTCCAGTCCATACTCGGGCTGGCGCGCCGCGTGCCGAACCTGAAGATGCCGAAGGTCGAATGGGCCTCGGCGGACGTGGCAAGAGACGATCTCTTGACGCACTTCCGGGGGGCGGACGCCGTGATCTCGCTCTCCTGGCTTATACAGCCGGCCCGCGACCTGAACAAGCTCTGGATGGTCAACGTCGAGGGCAACTCCCGCATCATGCGCGCCGTGAAAGAAGCCGGAGTGCCGGCCCTCCTGTACGCCTCGTCCGTTGGGGTATACTCGCCGGGACCGAAGGACCGCGCCGTGGATGAGAGCTGGCCCCGGAACGGTGTATCGACCTCGTACTACGCCAGGCATAAGGCCGAGGTCGAGCGGAGGTTGGACCGCTTCGAGGCCGAGAACCCGGACGTGCGGGTTGTCAGGATGCGTCCAGGCCTCGTGTTCAAGAAGGAGGCGGCGCAGGGAATAAGGCGTCTCTTCGCCGGACCGTTCCTACCCGGTATGCTTGCCCGCCCGGAGCTCATAAACCTGGTGCCAGAGGTTGAAGGGCTGCGCTCGCAGGTCGTACATTCCTACGATGTGGGGGAGGCGTTCCGGCTGGCTGTGATCGGGGAAGCGCGGGGCGCGTTTAACCTGGCGGCGGAGCCGGTGCTGGATGCCCGGGAGATCGGACGCATCCTGGACGCGAGGCCCTTCCCGTTCTCCGCGCGGGCGGTACGCGCGGGTGCGAATCTGGCGTGGCGGCTGAGGCTCCAGCCGGTGCCGCCTGACTGGTTGGATCTCTCGCTCAACATCCCCATCATGGACACCGCCCGCGCCCGCACCGAGCTTGGCTGGACGCCCCAGTACACTGCCGACGACACCCTCCTCGACGTGCTCGCCGGTCTTTCCGAAGGCGCGGGCCTCGATACGCCGCCGCTCTCCGCGCAGACCGGTGGACCGTTCCGAATCCGCGAGATACTGACCGGCGTGGGGAGCAGGGAGCCGTGAAGGCCGTCGTGTGGCACGGCAAGGAGGACGTGCGGGTGGACAACGTCCCCGACCCCGCCATCCAGGAGCCCACGGACGCCATCATCCGCATAACCTCCACCGCCATCTGCGGCTCCGACCTCCATCTCTACGCGAAGCTCTCGCCGATCATGCGCCAAGGAGACATCATCGGCCACGAGCCGATGGGTATCGTGGAAGAGGTGGGCTCCGGCGTGGAGCACATCGCGCCCGGCGACCGGGTCGTCGTGCCCTTCAATATCTCCTGCGGCCACTGCTATTTCTGCGACCTGCAACTCTACTCCCAGTGCGAGACCACCCGCGACACCGGGAAGCTCGCCGAGGCCGCGAGCCTGCTCGGGCGCGGCAAGGGCGCGAGCCTGTTCGGGTACACGCACGTCTACGGCGCTGTTCCGGGCGGGCAGGCCGAGTACCTGCGGGTTCCGCAGGCCCACTTCGGGCCGATCAAAGTTCCGGAGGGACCGCCGGACGAACGCTTCCTGTACCTCTCGGACGTGCTGCCGACCGCCTGGCAGGCCGTCGCCTACGCGGACACCCCGCCGGGCGGCACGCTGGGCATCTGGGGCCTCGGCCCGATCGGACAGATGTGCGCCCGAATAGCGATGCACCTGGGCGTCGAGCGCGTCATCGGGGTGGATACGGTCCCCGAACGTCTCGACATGGCCGCCCGTTACGGCATGGAGACGGTGGACTTCGGGGCCGTGGGCCGCGTGCGGGACGTGGTGCTTGAGATGACGGCGGGCCGGGGCGTGGACTCGGCGATAGACGCCGTCGGAATGGAGGCGAGCGGGTCCGTCGTGGGCTCCTTACTTCAGACGACCAGGCTCCAGCTCGATCGGGCGACGGCTCTGCGCGAGTGCATGGCCTCCGTTCGGCGCGGCGGAACGCTTTCGATCTCGGGTGTCTACACCGGCCCGATCCAGGCTTTTCAGTTCGGCGATCTCTTCGACATGCAGGTTCAGGTTCGCATGGGCCAGGCCAACGTCCGCCGCTGGGTGGACGACATCCTGCCGCTCCTCACCGACGAAGACCCGCTCGGCACCGAGGATCTGAAAACCCACGAGCTACCGCTCGAAGACGCCCCTCTAGGATACGAGATCTTCCAGAAGAAGCAGGACGGCGCCATCAAGTGCGTCCTGAAACCGTAGCCTGCGCGTAGCTAACCCCGTGTGCAGGTTTTAGATGAGTAGCTTCGAGAGCTGTAGGGGCGGATTGCCCATCCGGTGGTTGAGCAAGAAGGCCACGGTGTGAGAGAGGATCTTCCTGAGCAGCCTGCCGGTGAGGTGC
>JACCTS010000621.1 GCA_013812245.1 Rubrobacter sp. | reverse complement strand
GAACTGCTGCCAGCGCCCGGCCCCGTCCACCTTGGCGGCGTCGTAGAGCTGGGTGTCAACCGACTGCAACGCCGTGAGGAAAAGCAGCACCACGAAGCCCCACCAGGCCCAGTTGTTCACGAAGGCTACAGAAGGCAACGCCAGCCTTTCGCTTCCGAAAAAGGAAACTCCGTCGAGGAACGGGATGCCGACCGATGCGAGGGCCGATCCGATGCCTCGGTCCGGATCCAGGATATTCTGCCACAGCGCCGCGTTCACCACGCTGGCGACGACGTAGGGGATGAAGTAGACGATCCGGAAGAACAACTGGAAGCGTGTGATCTGGGACAGAAGGAAAGCGCCCAGTAGGCCCATCGAGATCGGGACGGTCAGGAAAATGATGGTCCACAGGACGTTGTGCCACATGGCGAGGTAGAAGTCCCCATCGGATAGGATCTCACGGTAGTTCTCCAGGCCCACGAACTCCGCCGGCCCCAGCCCCGACCACTCGGTGAACGAGTAGTAGATGGTCGCCACGGATGGCCCCACAATCACGAGAACGTTCACGATCACGAGCGGGATCATGAACACCCACGCCATCAGCCGGCGCCGCCTCCGCAGGCTCCCTGGCGCCCGCTTCGGGGGCGCCGCCGTCTGGCTCGCCTCCATCAGGCGCTGCCCGGCTTGATGATCTTGGGCACAAGCCCCTCCTTGCGGTCTTCTTTGAAGACCTCGTCGAGCCCGGAGCAGTACTCGGCGGCCGTGATGTCGCCGGTGAGGACCTTCTGCATCTCCTCCTGGATATATACCGTGGATTTGGCCGGAAAGAAGGACCAGTTGGTGTATCCGAAGTTGCCCTCGCTCGTGGCCTGGCTCAAAGAGACAAGTTGCCGCTCGACGCGGGGGTCCATGCTAGAAGGAAAGTCCCCTTCCTGGAACGGAAGCGGCGCGTTGAACGCGGAAGGCACGGCGGCCATCCACTCGGTGACCCGCGCCTTGTCGGCGACGAGGTAGTCTACGAACGCGGCGGCGCCGTTGGCATTTTGGGAGCTCTGGTTGACGGACAGGGTGGACCCGATGCCGAGCTCGTACAGTTCCGGGGGCACTCCCTCCCTGAGCGGGGGCAGCGGGGTCCAATCCCAGTCGTTCTCATTGCCCGCCGCCTGCCCGAAGAAGTCCGCGGCGCTGGCCATGAACCACGAGCCTTCGACGTTCATCGCGGCCTTTCCCTCGCCGAAGTCGGCGTGCAGGGCGTCGAAGCCGTTGGAGAAGAACCGCTCTTGACTACCGCCGAACCAGCCGTTATCGACGTAGGTCTTGAAGAGCTCTATGGCCTCCACGAAGATCGGGTCCGCGAACTTCGTCTCGCCGGTCAGCGCCTGGTAGAGTGCGTCCGGCCCCGAGTAGTGATTCCAAAACACGGTCGGGAACCACTCGACCGCCGCCGGGTCGTCCCCGATGCCGGCAGCGAACGGGACCACGCCCTGCCCGCTCAACTCTTCGGCCATCGCCTCTAGCTCGTCCCGGTTCTTGGGCGGCTTCATGCCCATCTCCCCGAAGAGGCTCTTGTTGTAGTAGAGCAGCATGGTCTGGAGCTGGTACGGGATGGCGGAGAGGCTGCCGTCCACGCGGCCGAGATCCAGGGCCCATCCAAGCAGCTTGTCGTCCCAGCCGTACTGTCCGGCGTAGTCGTCCAGCTCCGCGAAGAGATTGGCGTCTATGTACTCCTGGGCGTAGGCGGGACCTGGCGTCATCACGATGTCCGGCCCCTCGCCACCCTGTAGCGCCGTGCGGACGAGGCGGTCCATCTCGTCCGGCGGCTGGAAGGTTACCTTGAGTTGCGTGTCCTTGTTGGACTTCTCGAAAGGCTTCTCTATGTTCTTGCCGAAGTAGTCCTGGGGCCCCGAGCCTTCGAGGTTGCTCCAGTAGGTGACCTGCCCGCCCCCGCCCTCGCTGCCTCCGCCGCACCCGGCGAGCAGGGCGCCCGCGAAGCTCGCCCCGAGCGCTGCCGTGCCGCCACGCTGGATGAACTGCCGGCGTGAGATCCTCTTGCTGCCCATCTCTCCTCCGTTTCTCATCCCGGCGCGGAAGCCTCGCGCTCCCGCGAACGGATGATACTGATTTACCGTTTGTTCTTTTCTACTCCCGCGCTCGTTCGCAAGCAGCGCCTGCGCCCGGCCGAAAACGTTCCCCACGAACGATTCTCGGCCAGCATGCTACACTTTTTCGTTGTACACATCATTGCTAGGGCGTATCGAATCTTTGTCAAAAACGGCCATCGGGTGGGGTGGATGGAGCGGCGAGAATCCATAGTTCCCTACGTGCGGGACGCGAGCTTCCCGGTGCGAACCGCGTGGTATACGGCGCCGCGCCGGCTGCTGGACTACATGCTGATGTACGTGCAGGAGGGGGTAGTGGTGGCGCGGGTGGAGGGCTGCGAGTACCGGTGCGTCGCGGGGGACTTCTGCCTTGTGCAGCCGGGCGAGTTGCACACCCTGGAGGGGCCGACGCATACGATCAGCCCGTACATCCATCTGGATGTCTTCTACAACCCCGCGCGGGAGCGGAGCTTCGTGGTGCGTTCCGGCCGGGTTGATATCTCAGGGCACGAGGCGCTGCTGCAGCCCCGGCTGCAGGAAGCCGCGGGCGTCCGGGTGCCGACGAAGTTCGCCCCGCTGCGCTGCGCGGAGTTCAGGGATACGATGCTCAAGACCATCGGTGTCTGGCAGCGGCGGGACTTCCTCGGCCAGCTCGAGTCCCAGTACCTGGCCAC
>JACCTS010000611.1 GCA_013812245.1 Rubrobacter sp. | reverse complement strand
CCGCCTCGTCGAAGTCCGAGAACTTCGCTATCCCGATGAGCGGGCCGAAGGTCTCGGTGCGGTAGATCTCATCTTCCGCCGTCACGCCGTCAACGATGGTCGGGTGGCAGAAGATACCTACATCCGGTTCGCCGACGAAGCCTTCTCGGGGGTTATCCTTCATGATGCGGCCTATTCCGGTGGAGCCGTGGACACTGTGGTGGGCTTCGATGAGATCCAACCATCCCAGGAATCGCTCGTGGAACTTCTCGCTGATCATCGGGCCGTAGAGTACGTCCTGTGTGGGATCCCCGATGGGCGCTTCCTCGACGGCTTTCGTGAGCCGGGAGAGGAACTCGTCGTGGACGGACTCGTGGAGGATCACGGTCCCGAGCGACGTACAGCGCTGCCCGGCGGTACCGAAGCCGCTGAAGAGCGCGCCTTCGACGGCCAGGTCGAGATCCGCATCCGGCATCACAACGAGCGGGTTCTTACCACCAAGTTCCAGGCACGGGTTCTGGAGATGCCGGCCGCACAGAGCCCCGATCTCCTGCCCGACTTCCGAGGAGCCGGTGAAGCCGACCTTGTCCACGAGCCCTTCGTCCAGCGCCCGCTCCAGCCCCTCGAAGGTGGCCTTGCCTTCTGCCTGCACCACGTTGAGCACGCCGGCAGGCAGCCCTCCGGCGATGAAGAGCCGCGCAAAGGCGTCGCTGATGGCGGGGGAGTATTCGGCTGGCTTCCACACGACGGTGTTTCCGCAGGTGAGGGCGGGAATGATGTACCAGGATGGAACGGCGACGGGGAAGTTTCCAGCAGTGATAATGGCCGCCACGCCCACCGGCACGCGGAAGGTGAAGAGCTGCTTGTCTGGCATCTCCGAGGGGACGGTCTGGCCGTAGAGCCGTCTACCTTCGCCGGTAAAGAAGTCGCAGGTGTCTATGATCTCCTGTACCTCGCCGAGCGACTCCGCGTACGGTTTGCCGATCTCGCGGGTCACCAGTCGGGACAGCGCCTCCTTGTTGTTCTCGATGATGCGCCCGATCTTCTTTATGACCTGGGCCCGGATCGGGGCCGGCACAGCCGCCCACTCCTTCTGCGCCTTCCTGGCAGCGCGGCTCGCTTCGACGAAAGTCCCGGCGTCACCGAGTAGTACATCGGCTACCTTCTCGTCTGTTCGCGCAGGGTTGACCGAACTCGAACGCCCGCCGGGCGCGTCTTCGAGCGTCTTTCCGCCGATAATCGAAGCTACGGTGCGGGTCGTGGTTCTGTCTCTGGCGTCGGTGGTGCTCATGCGTGTACCTCCATGGGGGTGACATCTCCAACGGCTTTCTTGTGAAGCTCCATCCTACATCAGCGTTGCCGTAGCTCGCATGAGTAGCCTGTATGACTCGGGAGAAGCGTGCGGACCAGGAGCAGCAAGGAGTTTATGACACGAGCAGCCTACCAGTGGAGGCGGGTTCCTAGGAATCTTTGGAAACAGGCTCCTTGGGTTCCTCGGGCGCTTCAGGGGCGGGCCCGTCGGGTTCCTCGGATTTGGGAGCAGGCTCATGGGATTCTTCGGGAGCCGGGGGCTCGACGGTGATGCGCGAGATCTCCGCGGCCTCGAGTTTGGTAAAGAACTCCTTGCCTTCGATGGAGAAGGCCGGGGTTACTCGCTCCAACCATCCAGGCATCCACCAGCCGGCTTGTCCGAGCAGCGACATTATCGCCGGGACGAGGAGGCACCGGACGACGGTCGCGTCCACGCCGACCGCAACTGCCATGCCGAGGCCGAACTGCTTGATCGTGGGGTCTCCGTTTATGACGAAAGCCAGGAACACGGAGACCATGATCATGGCCGCCGAGGTGATCACATGTGCCGTCGAGGCGAGTCCATGCACGACGGCTTCGTGCGGATCTCCCGTCTCTTTCCACTGCTCGCGCACGTGGGTCATAAGGAAGACTTCGTAGTCCATCGAGAGCCCGAACAGAACGGCGAACATCATCAGCGGCACGAAGGAGACGATCGGGACCGCGCCTTCGAGACCGATGAGCTTCGCGCTCCAGTCGTGATCGAAGGCGTAGGCGACCACCCCGAAGGCGGCGAGGATCGAGAACGTGTTCATTATGACCGCTTTGAGCGGGACCAGAAGTGAACGGAAGGCGATCAGGAGAACCAGGAAAGAGAGGCCCAGCACGATCCCGATCACGAGTGGGAGCTTGGACGAGATCTCGCTCGCCAGGTCTATGTAGCTAGCTGTTGTGCCGCCAACGTCGGCCTCCATCTGTTTGCCCTTCGTCGCGCCAGGGATCACATCGTCACACAGGGCATGGACCAGGTTCTCGGTAGCCCGCGATGAAGGAGCCGTGTTCGGTGTGACGGTATAGACTGCGGCGTCGCCTTTCTTGTTGACCAGCGGCAGCGTTACCGAATCCACGCCCTTGGCCTTCTCCATCTTGTTGCGCAGGTTGACGAGCCGTGGGTCAGAGGACTTGGATTTCAGGAACTCTTCTTGCTGCTTGAATTTGGCTTCCTGCTGCTGCGCGGATTTGCTCTGTTCCTGCTTGGCTTACTGTTGCTTCGCTTGCTTCTCTATGGACTTGTTTTCCTGAGCCTGCTTTTGCTTGGCTTGCTGTTGTATGGACTTGTTCTCCTGAGACTCTTTCTGCTGCGCCTGCTGTTGTACGAACCCCTGCGCCCTAGGACCTAGCTGCCGTTCTGCCTGCTGCGCCTGGTCCTGTATCTGCTTGTCCGCCTGATCCTGCTTCTGTTGGGCCTGATTCTGTATTTGCTTGTCTGCTTTTGCCTGTTGCTGTTGGGCCTGCTGCTGGATCTCCTTGTCCGCCTTCGCCTGCTGTTGGGCGATTTTCTGTTGCAGTTCCTTTTGCTGCTTCTCCTGTTGTTCCTTCTGCTGCTTCTGCAGTTTGTCGAGCTGGGCCTGGTCGTTGTGGGCAGGTTTGGCGAGGCTCACGGCGATAAGGATCGGACCGTTGGAGCCGACACCGAAGCCTTCGCTCATCAGGTCGTAGGACTGGCGCAGTTGCGTGCTCTTGGGCATCGCGCCGTTGTCTGTCTGCCCCAGGTGGAGCAGACGTATGGGCGTGGCGAGCAGGAGGAGCACGAAAATACCCACGATCAAGGCGGGCCAGGGATGCGAGCCGACGAGGGCGGCCCATCGAGCCCAGCCGTGCGGCCGCTCGTCGTGGTGCGCTCTCATACCAGGCAGGCGCAGGCGATTGATGCGAAGCCCGAGAAGTCCCAGGACCGCAGGCAGAAGCGTGATCGCTGCGAGGACCGCAACGAGCACCACGACGGTGGCCGTGTATCCTAGCGTCGTCACCAGCGGTATCCCGGCCGCCCCGAGAGAGAGCAGGGCTATGATCACCGTGCCTCCGGCGAAGACGACGGCGCCCCCGGAGGTGGCCGTTGCGCGTGCGACCGACTCGCACGCCTCCATGCCGTCGGCGAGCTGGCTGCGGTGGCGGGTGACTATGAAAAGCGCGTAGTCGATCCCGACGCCCAGCCCGATCATCGTCGCAAGAGCCGGGGCGGAAGTCGGCACTTCCAGGGTGTGGCTAAGCAAGGTAATTATCCCCATCCCGATAGCCAATCCCGAGATCGCGGTTAGGATCGGAAGCCCCATCGCGACGAGGGTCCCGAAGGTGAACAGCAGGATCACCACCGCCGCAAGAAGCCCGGAAACCTCGGAGAAGCGAGTCGAGGGCTTCGAGACCTCCTTGCCCAGGTAACCTCCGGCGGCGGGATCCAGGCCGGCTTTCTGGAGTGGCTGGTCGATACGGATGATCCGCTTTGCCTCGTCGAGGCTTAGCTCGGACGGGCTGTCCTTGAGGTTTAGTGCAATGTAGCCGATCTTCTCGTCTTTGTTGAGCTGGCCGGTGCCCTTCTCATCGAAGGGACCTACCACTGACGCAATCGCCCGGTCTTTGTCGTAGACTTTCGTGACGGCCTTGATCGGCTTCTCGTAGCGGGAGTCGGTGAGCCCAGAATCCTTCGGAGCCTGGAAGTCGATCGGGACCGAGCCGTTGGCCTGGTCCGGGAACTTGTCGCTCAACAGGTTGCTTGCCGCCTGGCTACCGGTCCCCGGCAGCGTGAGGTTGTCGTTCGTCTCCTGGCCAACGGTCCGGGCCACGGTAACGACCCCGACCACAACCACCAACCACAACACGGTGACCACGAGAGGATGTCGCGTGCAGAAACGACCGAGGCGGTAGAGATAAGGAGTCACGGCAATCTCCTTTGTACCCGCATGTAAGTGGCAAACAGGCTTGTATTGCAGGTTATTTATACTAACTCTGTTCTTTTGGCGCAACTGTGATTTTCAACATTACAATCGTCCAACTACGCGTCTGTAGCGTGCCGAGAAGCTGTCACGGCTCGTGGAGTAGAATGCCAGTGAGAGAGGCAGCCCTTTCGCTAAAGGAGCAAGAGTTTGAGCATCCTGGACAAAGCCCTGGCCAACTCCGTGCCCCTGATCCCACGTCCGGTCGTGAAGCGCATTTCTAGCCGCTACATCGCGGGCGACACGCTCGGGGAGGCTGTGGAGGTGGTCCGGGCTCTCAATGAAGAAGGTTGCGCGGCCACGATAGACGTGCTCGGCGAGAGCACCGAGAACAAGGCCGAAGCCGCCGCGACGCTCGGAGACTACAAGGAGGTTCTCGACGCGCTGGTAGGGAACGACCTCGACTCGGGGATCTCGGTCAAGCTCACGGACCTCGGGCTCACGCTGAACGAGGAGCTTTGCCGCGCGAATCTGGAGGAGATCGTGGAGTACGCGGCGGCGAGAGATCGCTTCGTTCGGGTGGACATGGAGGACTCGCCCCATACCGAAAAAACCATCAACATCGTCCTCGGGCTGCGCGAACGGCACGAGAACGTCGGGGCCGTGATCCAGGCTTACATGCGCCGAAGCATCGAAGACGTGGTGCGTCTGGTCGAGGCGGGCGTTCCGGTCAGGCTGTGCAAGGGAATCTACGATGAGCCGCGCGAGGTGGCGTACAAGGACTTTGACACCGTCCGGCAGAACTACATCTTCCTGCTCGACGAGCTTCTCAAAGGTGGTGTCTACGTTGGCATAGCTACCCATGACGAGTTCCTGATCTGGCACGCCCTCAGGCTCATACACCAGCTCGATGTCCCGAAAGGCAGCTACGAGTTCCAGATGCTTCTCGGCGTGGACGAGGAGTTGCGCCGCATACTCCTCGCGGCGGGGCACAGGCTCAGGGTGTACGTCCCGTTCGGTGAGGAATGGTACGAATATTCGTCACGTCGCCTCAAAGAGAACCCCAGGATCGCACGTTACGTGACGCGGGATATGATCGAGGAGGCAGCAGGTCTCATCAAGGGGCGGATCAGGGATAAACGGCGTGCTGATAGGTGATTTGGTGTTCGAACTGGTCAACCTATTGGGGCGTGGCGCGAGAAAGATAGTACGAAAGAAACGGAACGGCAAACGGAGGCCGTAGACCGAAGGAGAAAAGCATGGGACTTTTGCCATACAAGAACGAGGTGTACCTCGACTGGGCCGACGAGAAGAATGTGGGGACGATGAATCTTGCCCTGAAAGAGGTCGAGGCGCAACTAGGGAAGAGCTATCCGCTCGTCATAGCCGGGAAGCTGGTAGAAACAGAGGGAGAGATCTCTTCCGTAAATCCCGCGAAGCCCTCGCAGGTTGTTGGCCGCGTCGGACGCGCCACCGAGCGAGAGGCGGACATGGCGCTGGAGTCGGCCACGCAGGCTTTCGCTTCGTGGAGCCGCACGTCGCCGGAGGCACGGGCGCGTATTCTGCTCCGGGCGGCGGCGATCATGCGCCGCAGGAAGTTCGAGTTGCTTGCGTGGGAGGCTTTCGAGGGCGGCAAGCCGTGGGCCGAGGCCGACGCCCAGGTGGCCGAGGCCATAGACTTCCTGGAGTACTACGCCCGCGAGATGCTCCGGCTCAAGGACGGCGTGGAGATCTACGCCATCCCCGGCGAGGAGAGCCGCTACTCCTACCAGCCGATGGGCGTCGGCGTCGTCATCGCCCCCTGGAATTTCCCGACCGCCATCCTCACGGGCATGTCCGCCGCCGCCATCGTTACGGGGAACACGGTCGTAATGA